>DATLVT010000311.1:0-5366 GCA_035577105.1 Polyangia bacterium | reverse complement strand
CGTCCGACGGCTGCAGCGTGACGTGGAGACGTTCGTAAAGCGCGGTGAAGCTGCGCACCGACAGATCGATCAGACGACGCCACAGCGCGAGCGTCTCCGGGTCACCCGCCTGCAGCAGCACCACGCGCCCGCGCGCCCGCTCGGCGAAGGCGGGATCCTGATCGAACCGGGCCCGCGCCGCCTGATAGAAGGAGACCAGGGCGGCCATGTTGGTCTCGGCGCCGGCGATCTTTTCGTCCAGCAAGTACTCGATCAGCATGCCGAAGGGCGTGCCCCAATCGCCGATGTGATTCTGGCGGACCACATGGTGACCCTGAAAAGCCAGCAGGCGCGCGATGCAGTCGCCGATGACCGTGCTGCGCAGGTGACCGACGTGCATCTCCTTGGCCACGTTGGGCGCCGAGTAATCGATGACGACGGTGTAGGGCGGCGACGCCAGCGGCACGCAGAGGCGCGCGTCGCCCAGCATCCGCACCAGCCGCTCCTCGATGGCCGTCGCCTGCAGGGTGATGTTGATGAATCCCGGGCCTGACACCGCGGTCGACGCGATCACGTCATCGGCTGGCAGATGGGCCACCAGCGCGGTCGCCACGTCGCGCGGCGACTTTTTCAGGCGGCGGGCCAGCGCCAGCGCGACGTCGGCCTGATAGTCCGCGTGCGCCGAGCGATGAATGGCCGCGTCTTGCTCGGCGGCTTCGTCGCCGAAGGCGGCGGCCACGGCAGCGGCGATGCGTTGGCGAAGAGGTGTCTGCGGATCGATCATGGCGTCACGGCTGGCTGGGGAGCTTCCTATCACTGGTCGGCACGTAAGGCACGCATCTCTTTTTTTGATGCCGGCGCTGCCGAGACTGGCCACCGGCCGCCGATGTTATGGTGCGCCCAGATAATGATGACGACCACTGATTTGCCCATCGGGCCCGCCATGGAGGCGATGGAGAAACATGCGGGCGCCCGGCCCGGGTATCGCCGCGCCCATGCCCGGGGCCTGGTGCTGCGCGGGACCTTTCAAGCCACCAGCGCGGCGCGGGCGCTGACCACCGCCGAGCATTTTGCGGGCGCCGTCGTCCCGGTGCAGGTTCGCTTCTCCAACGCGGGGGGAAATCCCTTTGCCGCCGATCGCGCGTCGGCAAAGACCGGCAAGGCGGTGGGGATGGGCATGCGCTTTCTGTTGCCGTCGGGCGCGACGGCCAGCTGGGCGGCGGTGAACCTCCCGGCGTTCCCCGCGCGCACCCCGGAGGATTTTGTTCGCATCACCAGGGCGCAACGGCCGTTCCTGTCGCTGGCCCCCAATCCGTTCAAGCTGATCGCCTATCTCATCTCGCGCCCGTCGGTGCTGCCAACCATCAAGGCCATCGCCAGGATGAAACCGGTCCGCAGCTTCGCGACGGTGACCTACAACGGCATTCACACTTATTTCCTGGTGAACGGGAAAGGCGATCGACAGGCGTTTCGATATTCGTGGCGGCCGCGCGCCGGCAACCAGACGCTGAGCCCTGCCGAGAGCCAGAAGCTGCCGGAGCAGTATCTGCTGGACGAGCTGCGCCAGCGTTTGAGCGCCGGGAAGATCGAATGGGATCTCCATCTTCAATTTCCGCGGGAGGGCGATCCTCTCCTCGACGCCTCGCGGGCCTGGCCGGCCGATCGTGAGACCTGTCACGCCGGAACACTGGCGGTGGTGGACAGCGAGCCCGACCAGCGCGCCGTCGAGGGGTTGGTCTTCGATCCCACGGGCGTGGTGCCGGGCCTGGAGCTTTCAGAGGATCCGCTGCTCCGTTTTCGTGCCGCGGTTTACAGCGAATCGTACCGTCGCCGCAGTCAGGAGACGCGCAACGAAGCGGCGCCCTCCGACATGGGCCAGTAGCCTGGACCAACAACAGGCAACACCGCGATGTAATCGATCGCGCTGACGATCGGGATCGCACCGTCACTGCTGGCGAGGCATCGTCGCCAGGCACATGGTCAGCGCCGCCCAGACATCGGCGATGAACGCCGGCGAGTTGAACGGCAGCGCAAAAATGGCCAGAACGACGAAGACGCCGCTAATAATAGGCAAAAAGCGGGCAGCCCAGGCGTTGAAAAGCGCCGCGGGGATCAAAACAGCCCAGGAGGCGGCTATGAGTGCGCTTACGTATTGTGGTGTTCCAGCCGACGCCAGCGCGGCAACAAGTACCGCGAGAATTGGCAGGCAGACCACAATGATTCGCGGGCTGGCGCGCAGCGGAACAAATGATCCAACTGTCACGTCTGGCACCGGAAATTCCAGCGCTCCTTTTTGTTGAGAGTGCGGGGCGACTGTTGACAACAATTTTGGATTCATTACAGAAATATTCAGCATTCCCTGTGCCACTGATGTTATGAGAGAAATGGCTTGGTTCGGGACTTGGCACGCGCATCTACGCCGCTCATGTTCTGATTGGGTGCGGCCGAAACCAGGTTCTGTTCGCTGACCCGTGTGGATTTAGGCAATGCCTTGCACTCAGCCAATACCCGTGTCCGCATGAGAAACGTCGCGACGGGCAGCGGCGGCGGCTTTCGTCTGCGGGTCCAGCTGGGGCTGGCCAATCCACGCGAGCTGGTGATCGACGAGCAACGCATCGTCATCGGCAGCGCAGAGGACGTCGCGCTGGTGCTGCACGATCCGGGCGCCAGCCCTCACCATTGCGAGATCGTCCGCGAGGGCGGACAGGTGATCCTGCGCGATCTGGACTCACGCACCGGCACCTGGTTAGGCGGGGTCAAGATCCGTGAAGTTGTGCTGGCCGGCCCCGTGCGCTGGCGCATCGGCTGCTGCGAGATCGTGTTCGATGCCGCGCCCTGCGACGAGGCCGCTGTCGACGAGCGGGTGCCCGCGCTGCGGACGCTGGTGGGCGACAGTGCCCTCATGCGCACGGCGGTCGAGCGGCTGGCCCGCATCGCCGAGAGAGACACCCCGTTGCTGCTGGAGGGAGAGAGCGGCACCGGCAAGGAGCTGGCGGCGCAGGGGGTTCACGACGCCAGCGGGCGCGCCCGCGGTCCTTTCGTCGTCGTCGATTGTGGATCGATCGCCCGTTCATTGATCGAATCCGAGCTGTTTGGCCACGAACGCGGCGCTTACACCGGGGCCAATCAGGCGCGCGACGGCGCGTTCGTGAACGCGCGCGGCGGCACGTTGTTCCTCGACGAGATCGGCGAGCTGGATCTGGATCTGCAGCCGCGGCTGCTGGGCGCCCTGGAGAGGCGCGAGGTCAAACCGATCGGCGGCGCGCGCCCGGTTCCCATCGACCTGCGGATCATCGCCGCCACCAACCGCGATCTGCATCGCGAGGTGGCGCGCGGGCGCTTTCGCGAGGATCTCTACTATCGGCTGGCGGTGGCCCGCGTGCGGCTGCCCCCCTTGCGCGAGCGGCTGGAGGATCTGCCGCTGCTCATCCGCCATTTTCTCGCCGAGCATGAACGGGCGGACGGGCTGCCGCGGCCGCTCGACGAATTGCTGCTGGAGCGCTTCGCAGGGCGCACCTGGCCCGGCAACATCCGTGAACTTCGTAACGCCGTCGAGCGCATCATCACCCTGGGGTTCGACGGCGACGAGACCTGTCCGGGCAACGCCCTGTCGTCCCCCGCAGCCTGCGGCGAACCATTCAAGATCGCCAAGGGTCGGGTCATCGAGCATTTCGAACGCGAGTATCTGTCGTCGATGCTGAACTGGAAGCGCGGCAACATCACCGCCGCCGCCAGCGCCGCCGAGATGGATCGCGTGCACATGGTCCGGCTGCTGGATCGTTACGGCCTGCGACGGAAACGCGAAACCTAGCTGACGCGGTGGGGCCGCGCGCCAGGGTTAGCCCCTGGCATCGATGCGAGGGGCCTATGGGTGAATGCAAGGGAGGCGACCCCGATCCGCGGCGCCCTGCGTCCACCGAATCAACGGAATCGCCCTGGCGGTGGCGGCACATCGTTTGCTGCATGCCGACGGCGTAGCACTGTGCGCAGCAAGGAGGACGTCACGTCTCGCGTGGTCTCAGTTCTGGCAATTCCGGCGTCATTCTTTTTGACGTTCGCGATCACGAACACGGACCACCTGGCGCGCGCCGCTGAAACAGCGGAGGCAAAAAAGATCTTTAACCAGCGCTGCTCTGCCTGCCACACCTTCGGGCGCGGCGTGAAGGTGGGGCCCGATCTGAAAGGGGTCACGCAGCGGCGCGCGCGGCCCTGGCTGCTGCGCTTTGTCCGTTCGTCGCAGACGGTGGTTCGCAGCGGCGACGCCACCGCCCAGGCGCTGTTCACCCAGTTCAAGCAACAGCGAATGCCCGACTGGGTGGACCTGTCCGAGGCGCAGATCGGCGGCATCCTGGACTGGTTCGCCGCCAATGGCCCCGAACAGAAAGAGCCGGACGAGCGGAGCGCCGAGCTGGCCAGCAACGACGAGGTGGAGAAGGCGCGGCGGTTGTTCGACGGCCGCCAGCGGCTGACGTACGGCGGGCTGGCCTGCGCCGCCTGTCACGCCGTGGAGGAGGGCGGCCGGCGCACGGGCGGCACGATGGGTCCGGAGTTGACCGACGTCTATCCGCGCTTTCGTGATCGCGCGCTGACCTTGTATCTGAAACATCCTTGCAGCCCGCGCCGGCCGGAGGTTGATTCCGATCATTACCTGACGCCGGACGAATCGTTCGCCCTCAAGGCCTACCTGCGCCGCGTGGCCATCGGCGATCAAGAAGGAGACGCACCGTGAATGCCTTCACCTTGTTTGGCGTGGGGCCTTACGTGGCCGTCGCGGTCGCCGTGGTCGGACTGGCCGTCCGCCTGCTGGTCTTGCGGTTCGGTGGCGACCCGGCGTCGCCGGGCGCGGCGCGCGCCAGCCGACCGGCGAGCGGGTGGGCGCAGTCAGGGAGCACGGCGTTGTGGATGCTCGGCGGCCCGGCAGGGGGCATCGCCATCGCCCTGTTGCTGGTTGGCCACGCCTTGTTATTGATGGCGCCCAGCCTGGTATTGCGCTGGGACGCCAGGCCGGCCGGCCTCTTCGTCGTGGAAGGCAGCAGCTTCCTCCTCGGCCTCATCGCGACTGCCGGCGTCGCCGTCGGCGTAGGGCGGCACCTCGCCGCCGCGCGCGGCTCGCGGCTGGGCGAGCTGGGCGACGCCGTTTTTCTCTCGTCCCTGTCGATAACGCTGGCTGCCGGGCTTTACACGGCCGTGCGGTATCGCTGGGCCTCGTCGTGGGGCGCCGCCACCGTGGCGCCCTATGCCCAGTCGCTGTGGCAGCGGCGGCCCGCGGCGTCGTTGATCGGCGAGATCCCCTTTTCGGCTCGCCTCCACGTCACGGCCGCCTTTGCCGCCGTGGCGACGTTTCCTGCCAGCCGCCTGGGTGCGGCCCTGGTGCGGGGGGCCTGGCG
>DATLVT010000310.1:0-3477 GCA_035577105.1 Polyangia bacterium | reverse complement strand
TCGCGATCTCTAGAATCTCGAACGCGGCCCCGGCGGACCGGCCCGATGGGGAAGGTTTCCTGCAGCGACAGGACCCGCCCACGCGGAGGAGGCGGACGCCGCAAGGTCCACCTCAACTCACTCGACTTGTGACGAATGATGAGAGGCTAACCCTAGCCTACGGGGCCAGCGACGTGATCCAGTCGCGGATCAACGTCAGGCCGTCGGGGTCAACGATCTCGGTCGCCAGCGGCGGCATCTGGATCTTGCTGGTGCGCGACGACATGCGCGCGATGAGGGCGCTGTCGTCGGGATGGCCGGGCGACACGCGCAGCGTGATGGGGCCGCCCGGAAAGTACTGCAGCATCTTGCCGACCACGGATCCGTAAAGCTCCGACGTCTTGGCAGCGCGCTCGGCGACGCTCAGGCGAAGGACCATCTGCGTGTCGGGCCACGACGTGCCGTTGATGTTGTGGCAGTGACCGCAGTTGGCGTGCAGGTAACCGAGCGCGCGGGCAGTGAGGTCGTCGCCCGGAACGGGGAAATCGGCGCCGCCGGCGGGCGGGTTCGAGAGCGTGCCGGCAGCCGCCAGGCTCTTCAGCGTCGGCGGGTTGTCCGGGCGGGAAAGCTGAATGGCGGAGAACCCCAGCACGCGCCCGATGTCGCCACGGTGGCAGGCGCCGCAGTTCTTCTGCGACGGTGCGTCGTGCGGCGTTCCGTTGATGTTGTCCTGGCCGTTGACCACGAACAGGGCGTCGGTCTGGTCGGCGTTCCAGACGAAGGCGCCGAACCAATAGTCGTCGGGGCCGACGCCGTATCGCTCGACCAGCCGGGTCTCCAGCAGGACCCCGTTCATCGAAAACTCCTTGAAGAACTTGGTCCCCACCGGGAAGACCCAGTGGTCCATGTCGCTGGTGTCGATCTGCGTTCCGGGCGGCAGCTTTATCCAGCGGCGCTTCGTCGCACCGTCCGACCAGAGCTTGTGCGTCGGCTCGAAGGCCGTCACGCCGTCGGACAGGGTCTTGCCGGCAAAATCGGCGTAAAGGCCGGTCTCGGACAGGTCCATGTACGTCGGCCGGTCGTAAGGCTGGGGCGGCGGCGGCAACTCGACCGGCAGGTCGGCGGCCGCCTCCTCGGCAACCTCGGCTGTCATCGCGTCGTCGCCGGCCGGCGGCGCGTCGTCGCCGGCCGCTGGCGCGTCCGCCCCCGCGTCGACCACGGCCGTGGCGCCCGACGAGCCACCGCAGGCTGGCGCCAGCAGCGCTCCCCAAAACAAAAACGCAGGTCCGAGGGCCGTTGTAAAAACGTTTCGACCCATCGAACCTGCGTTGCGCATCCCTGGCTAATACTAACCGGAATACGACCTGGATCGCGGCTTAGCCGCCAGCTTCGTCACCGACCTCGACGCCCGCCTCGGCTCCGACCTCGGCCGCGGTCTCGGGCGCGCCGCCGTCGGCGGCCTCGGGCGGGACCGGCGGGAAGACGCACATGTCCGGCACGTTGTGGACGATCGCCGGCAGCGACTTGATGTAGTTCGCGATGTCGGTCGCGTCGCCGTCGGTCATGTTCATGTAGACGCCCAGCGGCATGGGCGGGCAGATGCCGGTGCCGTCCTTGGACTTGCCCTTCAGCAGGCAGTTCTTGACGTCCATCGTCATCCACATCCCCAGACCGGTGGTGTTGTCACCGGTCAGGTTCTTCGACACCGGCTTGATCATCAGCGTGGTGGCGAAGAACGGCGAGAAGTCCTCGCCGCCCGCGAACAGGTTGGCCTCGTCCAGCACCGAGGCAGCGCCTGGATCGAGGTGCTTGGTGTGGCACTCGACGCACAGGCCAATCTGCGAGGTCAGGTACTTGCCTCGCAACGCGCTCTCCTGCGTGGCCGAGTCGGCGTACTTGGGCGACTTGACCGCATTCAGGTCCAGAGCCGGCGCCGGCATCGGCACGTCGAAGGAAGCGCCCCGCCGCGGGATCATGTTGCTCACGGCCGGCACCGTACGCAGGTAGGCCACGATGGCGTCGGCGTCGTCGCCGGTCATGTTGTGGAAAATGTAGTACGGCATGATCGGGTTCAGCGCGACAGGCCCGCTGCCCGCGTCCCCCGCGTCCCCGCCGTCGGTCCCGCCGTCAGCGGTCCCGGCGCCGGTCGCGGCCGGGCGCACGCCGTTCAGGAACATGTCCTTGATCTCCTGATCGGTGCGGTTCTTCAGACCGGTCGGATCGTTGGTCAGGTTGCGCGTCCCCAGCTTGTCGCCGTTCGGCAGCACCACGAAGTTCGGGTTGCCGGCCAGGAACATCGCGGGGTTCGGCATGCCGTTCGCCATGGGCGGCGTGTGGCAGTCGCTGCAGCCGATGATGGCGTTGACCAGGTACTTGCCGCGCGCCGCGGCCGGGCTCAGCACGGGGCCGTCGGTGGCGTCGCTGGCCGGCGTGTCGGTGGTGGCTCGGTCGACCGGCGTGTCGCTGGCGGGCGTATCCTTGGGAGCATCGACCGTGTCGCCGCTGGCATCCTTCTTCCCGGCGTCGCCACCGTCATTCGACGATGAGCTGCTGGAGCATCCGAAGCCGAAAGCCCCCAGGGCCAACGTTGCCACCACTACCTTCAAGGAACGAGTCGTCATCGCAGTCATCTCCAGTTCAGATTTGACGGCGCTTCTAACACGACTTCGTCGTCTGATGAAGGTTTGTCGAAAGGATTCGCCCTCAACAGGGGACATCCCTGATCCGTCGACGACCCGGATGTTTCCGGAAAAATGAGACCGATCTTTTACGGTCCGCTTACAGGCGGCCCAGCGTTCCGCCCCAGATCGCCCCGCTGCCCAGCTCTTCTTCGATGCGCAGCAGGCGATTGTACTTGGCGACGCGTTCCGACCGGGCCAGCGAGCCGGTCTTGATCTGTCCGGAGCGCACCGCCACCGCCAGATCGGCGATGAACGTGTCTTCGGTCTCGCCCGAGCGGTGCGAGATGATCGTGGTCCATCCGTGGCGATGCGACATCTCCACTGACTCCAGCGTCTCGGTCAGCGTGCCGATCTGGTTCACCTTCACGAGGACGCTGTTGGCGGCGTCCTTCTCGATGCCCTGTCGGATGCGCTCGACGTTGGTGACGAACAGATCGTCGCCCACCAGCTGCACCCGATCACCCAGCGCCTTGGTCAGGGCCACCCAGCCGTCCCAGTCGTTCTCGGCCATGCCGTCTTCGATCGAAACGATGGGGAACTGCTCGCACAGCTTGCGGTAGAACTCGACCAGCCCCTTGCCGTCCAGCTCCTTGCCTTCGCCCTCCAGCGAATAGGTCTTCTTGGCGGGATCCCACAGCTCGCTCGACGCCACGTCCAGGGCGACGCTGACGTCCTTGCCGGCCTTGTACCCGGCCTTCTCGATGGCGTCGACGATGACCGACAGCGCTGCCTCGGCGCCGGGCAGATCGGGGGCGAAACCGCCCTCGTCGCCCACCGCCGTCGACGCCTTGCGGTCGTGGAGCAGCTTCTTCAGCGT
>DATLVT010000309.1:0-5357 GCA_035577105.1 Polyangia bacterium | reverse complement strand
GACGGTTGTGCCGCTGGGCGCGTCAACGCGGTCGGGAGCCGCTTCAGCAAGGTCATTGTCGGTGGTGTCGACACCGCTGTCCGCGCCGTCGATGGCCGGGGCGGGGCCATCGATGGGGTCCACGACGGAGCTCTCGGCCGCGGTTTCGATTCGCGTGTCGTCGGAGGAAGCATCGAGTCCGGAAGAATCCATTCCGCACCCGCTGGATGCGGCGACGAAAATCCAGGCAGAAAAAACTGAAATGGCGCGTACGCTCATTTGAGCCATTAAGGTTATCCGATTTTCGGAACCGGTCACGAACCGGCCCGCCGAAAACCTCCTGAGCCGGACGCTATCCTAGAACTTGACGCCGAAGAAGATGCGAAGAATCTGGGCGGCGGTGGCGGTGCGGGCGTCGGTGGTGCCCCAGATGTCCGCCGGCCGGTTGAGGGCGCCGAAGGGGAAGAAGACGCCCCAGGTCACGCCGGCGTAAAAGCCTTCGGCCGTGTTCCGGTAGTTCGCGCCCAGGTCCATTTCCAGACCGTAGTTGAAGGAGTTTCCCGGCGTGGCGACCGCGACCTGAGCCACGCTGTAGACGAAGGCGGCGTTCAGGCCGACCTGCCGGGAGTTCTGAAGATCGAACCAGTAGGCGATCTGCGGCTTGACGTAGAGAGAGTTGGTCACCGTCCCCATGATCTGCCGGTAGAAGATCTGATCGATGTGGTACTCGGGCGAGAACTTGAAATCGGTCAACCGATGATCGCCCGACGGTTGCTGGACGAAGTGCCAGCGATAGTTGAGGTACGTGGAAGGATCCTCGGCCTGATCGCCGGTGGCGCCGCCGGTCTCCAGCCCGACGAACAGCGTGTCGCGCAGCAGGCGCAGCTCGCCGGCCAGCACCCAGCCGAGCTGGCGGATGGTCAAGGGGCCATCAGAGACGGCCAGCGGTCCCGCGTGATCAACTTTGCCGAAGACACCAATGCCCTCGAACTCCAGGGTGAGGGCCCGGTAGTAAAGCTTCATCCATAGATCGGGGGTGACCAGGCGGGCGTTGGTGGGCATCGGCTGGGGAGCCTGCTCGCGCGTGGGAGCCTGGGTGAAATTTCCGTTGGGGTTGGCGTTGGGATCGTCGGTGGTGGGTGGCTTCACCGCGTTCTGCTGGCTGCGGTAGACCAGCTGCAACCCGTAGTTGAAGACCAGATCGCCGCGGTCGACCCGCTCGCGCAGCGAGACCGGATTTTCCAGGCGGGTCACTGACGCCATCAGCTCCAGCACGTCGTCGTCTTGCGACAGATCGATGGGGTAGCCGCCCGGGTTGTCCTGCCCGAATCGCAGCTGCTGCGAGGTCAGCCCCTGGGCGCCCAGATCCCAGGCCACCGCCACCTGGTGGCCGTAAAGCTGGGTCAACGCCATCACCCGATCGACGGTGGTGCCGCCGTCGCAATCCTGGCAGCTGCCATCGTTGTAGGCGATGCCGCGGCCCCAGTGCCAGGGCATGCGACCGAAGCGCAGCGAGCCGAATTCGGTGTCGACCTCGGCCCAGGCGCGCTTGGCGCGGATGCTGGAGAGGTAACCGTTCTGGCCCACCTCGGGCGGATCCTGGGTGTTGTACAGATAGTCGGCGGGCGCGCTGCCCGAAACTGTTCCCGGCGCGCGGTTGAGCCCGATCAGTGAATCAGGCGTCGAGCCCATGATGGTGTTGTCCAGGACGTCGAATTGCGCGTGGACGCGCACCTGATCGGTCACGTTCAGCGTCGGTTGAATCCGCAGGCGCAGGTTGGCGCCGCCCATGTCCTTCTTGCCGCAGGGGGTGGAAACCGCCTCGTTGGGCGTCATCGAGGTCGGGGCCAGGCAATCGATGGGATAGGGGAAGGGCGGCGTCCCGAACTGCTGTCGGGTCGCCTTGAACGCCGACAGATAGCTGGGCTGGGTCATGTGCGAATAACCCTGGCCGAGGAAGAGGTTGTGCAGATAGTCGGTGCGCATGCGCAGGTAGCCGTCGAACTCGACGATCTGCATCTTGCGGCGGTTCTGGTTGGCGTACCCCTGCAGCGGTTCCAGGTCGCTGGCGCGGGCCTCTTCTTCGGGGGCCTCTTCAGCCGGGCCGTTGTCTTTCGGTTCCTGGCCCATGGGGGGCGAGTTGGGCATTCCGCCGCCGGGGTGACCCATGCCGGGGCCGCCCATTTGCGCCATTGCCCGACCGCCCAGCACCAGGACGGCCAGGCCGACGGTCAAGGGGACGCCCGCTCCTCGAATTTGCATCTGCCTCTTCATGTTGTTGCGGTCCCCGCCGACGTGGTTGCGGCGGCCGGTGCCGCCGCGCATAGCTCGAACAGAACGCCCCCGGTCGCCGAGGGGTGAAGGAACGCCACCAGGTGCCCGCGCGCGCCCAGGCGTGGCTGTTCGTCGATCAGTCGCACGCCGGCCGCCTTCAACTGGGCCAGCGCCGCTGGCAGGTCATCGACCTCGAAGCAGATGTGGTGCAGGCCAGGGCCGCGCCGGGTCACGAACTTCTCGAGGGATTCGTTGCCGGCCGGGGCGATCAGCTCGATGGCGGCGTCGTGGCTGGACGGCCCCCCGTCGGCGTGCAGGAAGATGACGTCGGTCTTCTGCGCCGACACGTGCTCGCGCGCGCCGGGCGCCAGCGCAAAAACCGCCTGCAGCGCGGTGGCGGAGGCGTCGCGATCGGCGACCGCGATGGCCACGTGATCGATTCGCTTGACCTTGATCATCTCGACGGAAGGTCCCAAAAAGGTCCGCACCTTATATCAGCACCTTGTTGATTTGAAAGTGGAATGCGGCGCTGCCGGTCCATGACGCAGCGATGGCCTCTTCGACTGGCCGGGAGGGTCTGCTGTTGCCTCGGCGGCGAAATTTCTGCGGGCGAGGAAGAACGTCGCAGAACGATAGGGGCGGATTTATGATGCGTCGGTGGTGTCCTCGACGTTGAGTCGGCTGTGCGGCCAGCTGCTTTCGGTCGGGTTCGAGGGCCCGGAGGCGCCCGACGAGCTGCTGCGGCGGATCGCCGCCTCGGAGGTGGGCGGCGTGATGTTGTTCAGGCCCAACATCACCAGTCCAGCGCAGGTGGCCGCGCTGGTGACGCGGCTGCGTGAGGCGTCGCCGACGGCGGCGCCGGCGCTGCTGGTGTCCGTCGATCAGGAAGGCGGCCTGGTGCAGCGGTTGCGGGCGCCTCTGACGGAATGGCCCGACATGCTGTCGGTGGGCGGCGCGGGCGACGCGACGCTGACCGAGCGGGTGGGGCGCGCGGTGGGCGACGAGCTGGCGGCGCTGGGGATCGGCTGGGACTTTGCGCCGGTGCTGGACGTCCACACCAACCCGGCCAACCCGGTGATCGGCAACCGCGCCTTCGGCACCACGCCCGAGACGGTGGCCACCCAGGCGCTGGCCTTCTGGCGCGGGCTGCGCGCGGCCGGGCTGGTCGGCTGCGGCAAGCATTTCCCCGGGCATGGCGACACCCGGACCGACTCCCACCACGAGCTGCCCGTGGTTGACCATGACATCGCTCGCCTGCGCCGGATCGAGCTGGCGCCGTTCGCGGCGGCGGCGGCGGCCGGCATGGAAGCGTTCATGACGGCCCACGTGGTCTATCCGGCACTGGACCCCGACCGACCGGCCACGCTGTCGCGCGCGATCCTCACCGACCTTTTGCGCGGGCAGCTCGGCTTTCGCGGGGTCATCGTCTCGGACGACCTGGGCATGAAGGCGGTGGCCGATCGCTATCCCATCGAGGAGCTGGCCGTGGCGTCGGTGCGGGCCGGTGCGGATCACCTGCTGATGCGAGAGCCGGCTTCACGTCAGCGCGCCGCCCACGAGGCGTTGATTCGCGCCGCCGAGGCGGACGCGGATCTTCGGGCGCGCGTCGAGGAGAGCGCGGCGCGCGTGGCGGCCTTGAAGGCGGTGGTGCGGGTGGGGATGCCGGTCCCGGCGGCGGCGCTGCCGGGGTTGCTGGGCCGGCCCGAGCACCGGGCGCTGGCGGCGTCATTCAAGCGGCAGTCGGCGAACGGGGCGGTGGCCCGCTCGCCGGTGGCCGATTCATAGATCAGGGTCCCGGTCGGTGCTGCTACCGAGTCTTGTTTGGTTGGCAAAGGCGCTCACCTTCTGTGTATGCACACCAGAAGGATCATTGGTCGCAGGGAGGTTCTGATGATGGGCGCAGGAGTGGCCGCGACAGGGGCTCTGGGCAGCAGGCGCGTGCGGGCCGGCGAGGTGCCCAAGAAACCGCAACCGGGGGCGCCCGGCCCGGAGGACATCAAGCTCCCCGCGGGCGCCGTGATGCCGACGCGCAAGCTGGGACGCACCGGTGTCGAGGTGTCGCTGGTGGGTCTGGGCGGTTTTCACATCGGCCTCCCCGCCGAAGAAAAGACGGCGATTCGCATCGTCCGCATGGCCGTCGACCATGGCGTCACCTTCATGGACAACTGCTGGGACTATAACGACGGCAAGAGCGAACAGTGGATGGGGCACGCCCTGCGCAACGGCTACCGGCAGAAGGTCTTTCTGATGACCAAGATCGACGGGCGGACGCGCGCCTCGGCCGCCGAGCAGATCGACCAGAGTTTGAAGCGGCTGGGAACCGACGTCATCGATCTGGTGCAGATTCACGAGGTGATCCGGGCTGCGGATCCGGAGCGCGTGTTCGACGGCAAGGGCGCCATCGAGGCCCTGGTCGCCGCCAAGAAGGCCGGCAAGATCCGCTTCATCGGCTTCACCGGTCACAAGAGTCCGGCCATTCACCTCAAGATGTTGCACACCGCGCAGAAGAACGGGTTCCTGTTCGACACCGTGCAGATGCCGCTGAACGTGATGGACGCGCATTTCGAGAGCTTCGAGCGCGTGGTGCTGCCCGAGCTGGTGAAGAGCCAGATTGGCGTGCTGGGCATGAAGCCGCTGGGTTCGGGGCTGTTCTTCCAGAGTCGCCCCTTGCAGACCGGCACCGTGACACCCACGGACTGTCTGCAGTACGCCATGAATCTGGAGACGTCGGTGGTGATCACCGGCTGCGACACGGTCGGCGTCCTGAAGCAGGCGCTGGACGCCGCCTACCGGTTCAAGCCGCTGAGCGACCCGCAGGTCACCAACCTGCTGGATCGAACACGAAACGCGGCGGACGAAGGCCAGTGGGAGAAGTACAAGACGTCGCAGATGTTTGATGGGACGGCTCAGCATCCGTGGTGGTTGGAGACGGCGCAGCTGGGGCAGGGGTAGGGGATGGGGCGGGCGAGGACCGCACCGGGGCGGTTGTAGAGACAGCGGGGGGCGGCGGTAGTGAGGCACCGCTGCCGCCCCCGCGACGAAGCGAATGGAGCCCCACCTCACGTACAGCCGCCCCCCGCTGTCTCTACAACCGCGCCGGTGCG
>DATLVT010000308.1:0-4798 GCA_035577105.1 Polyangia bacterium | reverse complement strand
AACGGCCTCCATGCGCTCGGCGTCGGTGACGAAGTAGGGCGACAGATAGCCGCGGTCGAACTGCATACCCTCGACCACGTCCAGCGTCGTCTCCATCGACTTGGCTTCTTCGACGGTGATGACCCCTTCCTTGCCGACCTTCTCCATGGCCTCGGCCAGGATGTCGCCGATGACCGTCTCGCCGTTGGCGCTGATGGTCCCGACCTGGGCGATCTCGGTCTTGCCCTTCGTGGGTTTGGACTGCTCCTTGAGGCTCTCCACGATCCGGGCCACCGCGGCGTCAACGCCGCGCTTGATGTCCATCGGGTTGTGCCCGGCGGCCACCAGCTTGCTGCCCTCGGTGTAGATGGCCTGGGCCAGAACGGTCGCCGTGGTGGTGCCGTCGCCGGCGATGTCCGAGGTCTTCGACGCGACCTCCTTCACCATCTGGGCGCCCATGTTGGCCAGCTTGTCCTCGAGCTCGATCTCCTTGGCGACGGTGACGCCGTCCTTGGTGACCGTGGGCGAGCCCCACGACTTCTCGATGATGACGTTGCGGCCCCGGGGCCCCAGCGTGACCTTGACGGTGTTGGCGAGAATGTTCAGGCCCTGCGCGATGCTGTGCCGGGCCGACTGCGAAAAGACGATCTCTTTGGCTGCCATGACGTTGGTTCCTTTGTTCGTTTTGTTGGTTAATTTGAAAGGTTGATCGCGTCGGGGGAGGGCGAGCTCTGCTCGTCCGAGCCCATCGCGGGGGGTCGAAGGGACCCTCTCAGGGTCCCTTCCCTATTCGATCACCGCAAGGATGTCGTCCTCGCGAAGAATTAGGTGCTCGGTGCCGTCGATCTTGATCTCGTTGCCCGAGTACTTGCTGAACAGGATCTTGTCGCCGGCCTTCACTTCCAGCTTGCGCAGCGATCCGTTGTCTTGAATCTTGCCGTTGCCCACCGCGACCACGAGAGCCTCCATCGGCTTTTCCTTGGCGCTGTCGGGGATGTAAAGACCGCCGGCGGTCTTGGTCTGTTCTTCGAGGCGCTTGACGAGGATCCGGTCGTACAGGGGTCTGATTTTCATGGTCGTGTCTCCTTGTTAAACGAAAGGAGGCCGACGCCGCTCAGGCGGCGCTGGCCTCGGTTTTCTTGGTCTTGGTCGTGGACTTGGTTGTGGAGGTCGACGTGGCGGCCGCCTCTTTGGACGTTGAGTCCTTGCTCGCCCCCTGATCCTTCGAGCCGTTGGGCTTGGGGCCGGCGTAAAGGTCCGAGTACCAGCCGCCGCCCTTGAGCTGGAAGGACGTCTGGCTGATCAGCTTTTCGACTTTCTTCGCCTTGCACTTGGGGCAGGTCCGGATCGGCTTGTCGGACATCTTCTGCCACTCTTCAAACTGATGGCCGCAAGCGGCGCAGGCGTATTCATAGATGGGCATTCACGGCTCCGTTTGGAAATGCGCGGTTAGCTTAAGCGCCAGACGACCGCTGTCAAGCGATGGTCGAGAGTGCCAAAATTAAGTATGAATGTGTAGTAAATTCATGTATTTATGTTCATGTTTCCAACCTGGCGCAGGGTTAGCAGTGAAGAAAGTTGATTGCCAGCGGGCGGCGCCTCGGCCGCCGGCGACGCAATTCGGAGGGACCATGGGCGCAGTCGTGAAGCCGGAAGGGTGGGCGCAACCGCGCGGCTACGCCCATGGCGTGGTGGCCACCGGCCGGGTGCTGGCGATCGCGGGACAGCTGGGCGCCGACGCCGACGGACGGCTGACTTCCCGCGAATTTCCCGATCAATTCGCGGCGGCGGTCGATAATGTGCTGGCCGTGGTACACGCCGCCGGAGGAACGCCGCAAGACATCATCGCGATGACCGTCTTCGTCGTCGATATGGCGCAATACCAGGCCTCGCGAGCGGCCATCGGTGCGGCCTGGCAGCGCCGGCTGGGAAGATATTTTCCGGCCATGAGCGTGGTGGCGGTCAACGGCCTGGTCGACGAGGGCGCCTTGGTGGAAATCCAGGCCATGGCCGTGTTGCCGCCCTGATGCCACCCAAGACGTTTCTCTTTCACCAGCGCCCGGGCGGCGTGGCGGTTCTGACCTTGAACCGGCCCGCCCGCCTCAACGCTCTCACGTTCGACGTCTACCGCGAGCTGCACGACACCTTCCGCGCGCTGCAAGATCTGACCGAGGTGCGCGCGGTGGTCATCACCGGCGCCGGGAAGGGGTTTTGTTCTGGCGGCGACATCGCCGACGTCGTCGCGCAGCTGACCCGCATGCCGACCGCGGACCTGCTGCGCTTCACCCGCCTGACCGGTCAAACGGTCCTGGCCATGCGGCAACTGCGGACGCCCATCATCGCGGCGGTCAATGGCGCGGCCATCGGCGCGGGCGCCGTGCTGGCCCTGGCCGCGGACATCCGCCTGGCGTCAGAGCGCGCCCGCTTCGGTTTCGTCTTTCCGCGACTGGGCCTGTCGGGTGCCGACATGGGCGCGTCGTGGCTTTTGCCGCGCATCATCGGCGCCGGCCGCGCCGCCGAACTGCTTCTGACCGGCGATGTCATCGACGCCTACACCGCGGACAAGATCGGTCTTTGCAACCGGGTGGTGCCCGAGGAACAGTTGCTCCCGGCAGCCGAAGCGCTGGCCACCCAGCTGGCAGCTGGACCGGGGTTGGCCCACGGCATGACCAAGGAGATGCTGAACCGCGAGGCGCACATGGACCTGGCCACCGCGATCGAGGCCGAGGCCCAGGCCCAGCAAATCTGCCTGCAATCGCGGGACTTTCGCGAAGCCTACCAGGCCGTGGCGCGCCGCCGGCCGCCCAAGTTCGAAGGCCGCTGACCGACGGTCGCGCCAGGCGCTCAAGTGCGAGCGCCGAACACACGATGTCGGGGGGGTGGAAGAGCGGTTTGGTCATTACCGGCGCCTTCCGCCGGTAGCGGCGGCGATCGGGTTTGCCTTTTGTACGGCGTCGAGCGGCTGCGTCGATCTGACTCTGCCCATCGCCGATGGGGGCGCTCCTTTCGTTTCGAACGGTCCCGATGCTGGCAACAAGCTGGACGCCGCCCGCGATCCCAACCCGAGCGGCAGCGGTGGCAACAGCGGCAGCGGCGGCAACAATGGCGCCGGCGGATCGACCAGCGCCAGTACGCTGGGCAACGGTCTGGTGGCGCACTGGGCCCTCGACGAAAAACAGGGCTCGCGCCTTGAAGACGAAACCGCGCTGGCCGGTCCCGGCTGGGCCCTGGAAGGCGCGGCGTGGTTGACGGCCAACCTTCCCGCGCCACTGGGCTCCGGCAATCACAGCGCCTTGCGATTTGGCGGCGTGAACGCCTTTGCCACGCTGGGCGTGCAAGGCGTGCCCGACAACCGTTCGCCCCGCACCATCGCCCTGTGGTTCAACCTGGACGCCAGCGCCACGCTGACCCAGGACTTCATCAGCCTGACCGACGGCGTCGGCGCGGCGGTGAACTTGAGTGCCCGCAACGGACTGCTGGTGGCGGCCGGCTGGGGCGGCCCCGTCCTGGTCAGCGTCACCGCGCCAGCGACGGGCAGCTGGCACCACCTGACGTACAGTTATGACGGCAAGGCGAACCGCCTCTATCTCGACGGTATGCTGATGGCCCTGGGGACCGCCCTGCCGCAACAGGGGAGCGTGCGCGAGGGTTGGCTGGCCAGCTCGCGCGGACGCACCGATTTTCTGGCCGGGGCGCTGGACGACATCCGGATCTACGATCGCGCGCTGGCTGACGGGGAGGTCGCCGCGCTCGCCAGCGGCGGGTCGGGCACGCTGGGCCCGCGCAACGCTGTCACCGAACCGCCCATCCGCAACCTGGTCGGGTACTGGAAGCTGGACGAGAGCGCGCCCAACGTCCCCTTCGCTGATTCGTCAGGCAACGCGATCTATGCCAAGGGCCTGCATACACCGCTGCCGGTGGGTGGGGCGCCGGGGCTGGCATTTTCCAATCCGCACAGCCTCAGCTTCAACGGCGGTCAGTGCGCGGTTATCGGGAACCCGTCGGTCTTGGACTTCTCCGGTGTCATCACGCTGTCGGCCTGGGTGAACCTGAGCAGCCGCAGCGGAACGCGGAGCATCGTCCTGCACGGGCCGGCCGGGACCGAGACCGGTTTGCAGCTGGACGCCAACGCGTACGTCATCTACTCGGCGTCCAGCGTGGGCGTGCACAAGGCCACGTTCGCCATCCCCAGCGGCGACGTGGGGGCGTGGGTGCACCTGGCTGGCACCTATGACGGGGCGGCCTGGCGACTTTATCGAAACGGCAACCAGGTCGGCGTAACCGTCGACACGGTGGGCGCCCTGGTGGGCAGCGGCAGCTGGGCCATCGGTTCGGACGGCGGCTGCGCCGATCGATTTTTTCGGGGCAGCATCGACGACGTGCGCATCTACCACGGCCCCCTCAGCGCGCACGAGGTCGCCCGCCTGGCGGCCGGCAACCAGTAGCAACGCGAGTCCCGCGGTGGCAGGCGCGCCCCTGCGTTACAGTGCCGCGATGGAACCGTTCACGTCAGTCGCGCACCAGGCCCTGCGCGCGCGGGCGCGTGCCTTCGCCGAGGCGCATGGCGACGTCGAGCTCGGCGCCGCCGCCGTCAGCGACGGCGAAGGGCGGCGGATCGTGCGGGGGCTGGGCCAGGCTGGTTTGCTGGCCGCTTGCCTGCCGGCGAGGGGGGCGCCGGACGGTGGGACCGCGTCGGCGGTGCCGCCGGCCACGCTGCCCCTGGTGGTCCTGCGCGAGGAGCTGGCGCGCACGTCAGCGCTGGTCGATGCGCTGGCCGGCGTGCAGGCCCTGGCGGCGTTTTGCATTGCCGGCGCCAACG
>DATLVT010000307.1:0-3308 GCA_035577105.1 Polyangia bacterium | reverse complement strand
GGCCTGGCGCTGTTCCTGTGGTCGCTGGCCGACAACCTGCCGTCGCCCGAACCGGCGAACACCGTCGCCGCCCAGGGCCGGGTCGTGCTGCAAACGCGATGCGGGCAGTGCCACGGCGGCGTCGGTCTGACCGGAGCGCCCGTCGCCGCTGACGCCGTGGGAACAGATCCCGCCGCGGCGCTGGATCCGGGACGGGGGCGCGGCCTTTACCGCGTGCCCTCCCTGCGCGGCGTGGGGCGGCGGGCAACCTTGTTGCACGATGGATCGATCCCCGGGCTAGCCGACTTTCTGGATCCGGCCCGGGCCCGGGGGCCGAACCTGGCGACGGGTGGTCACCCGTTCGGGCTTGATCTGGATGCGGCGGCGCACGACAGCTTGCTCGCGTACCTGCGCGGGCTCTGACTCTGGCGCCTATTTCACGCCGAACCCGTAATCACAGATCGCTTTCCAGCCGCCGCCGTCGCCCGCGCAGAACTCGCTGTGGCCGCCGGGAGCCCCCGGTCCGCTGCCGACCAGGACGATCTCGTGCGGGTTGGTGGCGAACGGCCCCAGATCGCCCGGGTGTACGTTGGTGATGGCCATGGGCCAGCCCGCGTGCAACACGGTGTCGATCTTGATGTCGACGTTGCCGCTGGCCGGCGGGTAGTCGGCCGCGCCGCCCACCATCATGAACAGCCTGTCGACCGGCGTCGCCGACCGCTGCTGGGTGATCCAGGCGGCGCCGGGAAATCCTTCGTCGACCGGTCCCGACGTGGCCAGCACGCGGCTGAAGCGCACGTACTTGGACACCATGGCGATGGTCTGCGCCCCGAACGAGTAACCCACCATGATGACGTCCGACCAGCGCACGGTGCCGTCGGTGTTCAGGAAGTAGCCCCAGTCGCCGCCAGGATCCTTCGCCATCGCGTTCTTCAGGGCGTGCTGCGTGCGATTGACGATGCTGTCGGGCGGCTTTATCTCCAGCCAGTCCACGCGATCGACGCCGTCCCACGCTTCCATGCGGGCGTCGGCGACCTGCCGGTTGGCCTCCGGTGTGTTCACGTTCTTGTACTGGGCGGGCGCGCTGGAGATCGCCGTCTGCGTCGCCACCATGAAGGCGTGATAACCGCGGTTGATCGCGTAGCCGTAGATGCCGCCGGTGCCCGGGCCGCCGCCGATGCCGCCCAGGGTGATCACCAGCTTGCCCTGAAGTTTCTTGGTGACGTCCACCTTCATGTGCTGGGCGTCGCCCGCGTGGGTGTCGCTCTTTGACGTGCCGGCCAGCGGATCCAGCGACGTGGCGCTGAAGCCGAGCTCGCACTTGCACGAGGTGGACGGGTCGACCTTCAGCGGCCGCGAGGGCGGTTGATCGCCGGTCGCGGGCGCGCTGTCGCTCGTGCCGTCTCCGTCTGGACCGGCGCCGGTCGCGCCGTCGTTGGTTGCGGTGGCACCGCCGCCGGTTCCTGGGTTGCCGCCGCCGGCGCCCTCCATGTTGCGGGCGCCACCGGCGCCCCCGCTGGCACCGGCGGTGCCGCCTGTTGCCGGATGCCCGCCCGCGCCGCCGCCGCCAGCCGGCGTGCCGGGGCTGGTCCCGGAGGGATCGACCGCGCACGAGCCAAGCAGCAACAGACCGATCACGAAACCCCGGCGACCAAACCAAGAGCCAAGCCGCATGTGACAGGGAGAGTGGACAGCCGCGCCCACAAACGTTGCTGGGACGTCGTTTTATCGACGCAGGCCGATTTGTTGACCGGGCGGCAACTGGTTTGCCGCAGCCGGCCCACTCATCAGAGCGGAAGGGATCGGCTGCCGACATGAAACTGCCCCGCTGCTCAAGGATCGACGCCTGGCTCCTGTCGGCCGCGATCCTGGTCGGCGGGTGCGCGGGCACGAGGGAGCCCGCGGATTCCGGCCTGGCGGGCGGCGCCGGCGCCTCGGGCAGCGGCAGCTCAGGCGGCGGAGGATCGACCGGCACGCACCCGCTCGGCGGCGGAGGCAGCAATGGCAGCGGCGGCGGTGCCAGCAGCGGCGGCGGCGGCGCCGGGTTGAGCTCCGACGCCAACTGCGGTCTGCGTACGTTCGGGCTGAACAAGCTGCCGCCCGATATGTTGATCGTGCTGGATCGCTCCGGTTCCATGGTGAATCAGGCGACCGGCGGCTCGTGCGGCGTCACCAGGACCTGCGGCACGCGCTGGGTCGAGATGACCAACGCCATCAACCAGGTGGTCGCGCAGACACAGACGACCATTCGCTGGGGATTGAAGTTCTTCGCCGACGTGCCGGCCTGCGAAATCAACGACGGCGCCACCGTGCCCGTCGACGCCAACGCCGCACCGGCCATCGCCGCCGCGATCATGAACATGAAGACCGGCGGCCAGACCCCCACCCGCGCCGCCATGGTCAGCGCGGGCGCCTATCTGGGCGCCCTGACCGATCCCAACCCCAAGTTCATCCTGCTGGCCACCGACGGTGAGCCCAACTGTCAGGAGGGGAACGCCAAGCAGGACGCTCCTGACACCGACGCCGCCGTCGCGTCGGTGAAGGCAGCCGCGGGCCAGGGATTTCCCGTCTATGTCATCGGCGTGGCGACATCGGGCGACGTCCTTGACATGACCTTGCGGGAGATGGCCAAGGCGGGCGGCCGTCCGCGCACCGAGGATCCCGAGTACTATCCCGTCTCCAGCAGCGAAGACCTGGTCGCCGCGCTGGGAAAGATCGGCGGCCAGATCACCTCGTGCGTGTTCGGCCTCGGCGCTGCGCCGCCCGATCCGACGAACATCGCCGTCGACGCCGACGGAATGCGCGTCCCGAAGGATCCAAACCACAAAGAAGGATGGGACTACGGCACGGGCATGACGTCGGTCCAGCTGTTCGGATCGTGGTGTGAAAAAGTAAAAGCAAATCAGGTAACGAATGTGCAAGCGATTTTCGGTTGTCCGGGTTTTATTATTCCGTAACGGCCGACGAGAGTTCCGGACCTTCGTCGACTCCTGCGGACGTAGACAGCCAATCTGTGCAGGAACTTAGACAACATCACTGCCCGCGCTGGACGAAAGCGCCAATACGATGCCCTTGGTAACAGAAGAAGAATCGGCGGGACGTTCACAGTCCTGATCGGTCGGTCCGACCGCCTCGGTTGTGCAAAATCGCCCTCGCACCAAGCTTGCCGCTTCCGGCTGGTAGCGTTATCGTGCGCCCACTTGGGGGAACCGTGATCACCGAAACGACGATTACGGGTGACGAGGATGAGGCAGCCAGCGGAACGGAGGGGCTGCATCTGTTGGTGATGTCGCCCGATGTTTTTGCGTCCCATCCTTTGCCCGCGTCCG
>DATLVT010000306.1:0-2114 GCA_035577105.1 Polyangia bacterium | reverse complement strand
GACCGCCGCGGGCGGAGTTTCACGAGGGTAGCATGGGCAGGTCCCTCAAGGATGCAAGGTGCCGGTACGTTGAACCGGGTTCTTGGTTCCCCGGTTCAATGCCGGCAAGCTGAGCGAGAGCTGCCTCCCGCGGGAGGCAGGTTACCCGAAGCAGCGTCGGGGTCGGGGTCGTCCGGGTCGACGTCGAGTCTCGCTGCGCCTCTGTTAATTTCTTCTGCGCGCCGGCGCTGCGACCGGTGACGATGGCTCGTGTCCTCTCTCCGTGGGCGCTGGAACTGGTCGCCGGCGTTCGAACGTCACGAATCTAACAAGGAGAGAGACGATGTTTTCCAAGCAGAAACAGAAAGTGGCTCTGAGTGCCCTGGCGATGGCGGGCGGCGTGCTGTTCGGTCCACTGGCTCGGGCCGACAGCTCCACCGCCGAAGGATTTCATTACACGCTGTCGCTGTGGAATGAAGCGGTCGGCAACACAAACATTGGTGAGGCCCATTTCTACATGGGCGAAGAGATGGCGTGGTGGAATCCAAAGGGCGTCTCCCCGGCCATTCGCTCGAACGACACCTTCTCGCAGTCGTGGCAGTCGCTGGACGACTACGTCACCCTGTTCGGCCTGGAGTTCCATCCCCTGTCGGTGTTCGCGCAGGGCCGGGCGGACATGGTGGGCAGCGACGGTTCCTTCAGCTTCACCAAGAGCACCGACGCCCATTTCCGGGTCCTCAACAGCGACGTGGGCAGCGTCAGCAAGGCGGCATGCGATTGGCGCGCCGAGTGCGCCACCCAGAACGCCAGTATCTCGCAGACATTTTTCTCCGTTGACGTGCCGTTTTCGGTCTCGATCGCGACGATCACGCTGCACGTCGACGTCGACGGCTCGCTGTTCGAGAATGTGACGGGGAAGGCAGCTTCGGTCGCGCTGCTTGATCGACCGGCGCTGGGCGACCTGATCGGGCAAACGTCGACATCGATGAGCGCGGGGGCATCATTGACCGCGCATCTGGGGGTCGACGGCTCCGTCATCAGCTCGGTCCTGGACAGCGTGGGCGTGACCAGCGCCATCAAGCTGATCGAGGTCAGCATCGGGCCCAGCAACGGCAACTCGCTGGTGGCAACCCCCAACAAGAGCTCCGTCGCCTGGTCGAACACCGTGCCGCTCACCGTCAGCACCCTGAACGGCAGCGTCGACGTCAATGCGCACGTCTTGTGGGTCGGCAGCGTGACCGAGAACGTCGTCAGCTGGAACGGCTATTCCACGACGACGAATCTGTTCAACGAGAGCGGGTCCCAGATCTTCAACTGACCGAGCGTCACCCGACGCGGCCGGCTGGCGCTGCCCGCCGCCGCGCCGGGTGCCTTTTTTACAGGGAGGGAGAGTCATGTCCAGGTTCAATCGACAGGAAAAAGTTGTGGGCGGCGCGCTGATCGCTGTCGCGCTGGTCGGCGCGGTGGGCTGGTCGCTGCGCGCCTCGCGCCAGGAACACGCCTCGCGACGGAGAGACGCGGTGGCGACGGTGACAGACAGCGCCGGCCAGCGACAGGTCTTCCCCCCGAACGGCGCCAGCGATGATGAAGCGCCCGGCGGGTGGCCGAAGGATCGCCGTTCCGTCTTTGAAACCACCTTTGCCGTCGAGTTCGGCCAGCGTGCCGGCAACAAGACCGAGAACACCGGCGTGACGGGAAGGGCCGTCCTGGACCTGTCGGTTCAGTCGACCGAGGCCCGCCGGGCCACCTTGCGGGGAACGCTGGGGGAGCTGTCGGTCACGGCGCGTGCGCCCGATGGCACCCAGCAGCACATCGAATCGAAGCTGGGCGAAGCCCTGTTTCGACCATTTCTGATCGACCTGCGCCCGGACGGCTATGTCGAGACCATTCACGTCGATACGGCGCTGCACGGGATGGGACGCAACATCCTGCGCGCGCTGATCGCCGGGGTCAGCTTCGTGCGCGCCCCTGGCGCGGGCAACTCCAGAGAATGGTCGGCGGAGGAATCGGACCAGAACGGCGTCACCACCGCGCAATACCTGCAGACCGCGCCACGCACCTACCGAAAGACCAAGGGCACCTACAGAATTCTGGAGATGACGGCGCACCTGCCCCCGCACAAGAGAGGCGAAGAG
>DATLVT010000305.1:0-4712 GCA_035577105.1 Polyangia bacterium | reverse complement strand
GAGGGGGCTTTGCTTGCTCTTTCGCGGCGCACGCACCGACCTTGGCGGCTCCGGCGATGGTGCCGGCATCGGCGCTGTTTGCCGGCGCGCGCGAGACGGCGCGGTTGACGGTGGGCGGGCGCACGTTCGTGGGCACGGCCGGACGCGGACTGTGGTTGGCCGGCCCGCGCCCGACGGCGCTGACCCCCGGCGACCAGATCTGCGGCAACCATGTGGTGGCGGTGGCCCACTTTCGCGGCGACGTCTGGCTGGGCACCTTCGACCAGGGGCTTTGCGCCTTTGATGGACACACCTTCCGGCGCGCCCGCGTCCCCTTTCGCATGATCAACGATCTGGTGGCGACGTCGAACGCGCTGTTCGTCGCCTCGACGCGCGGGCTGTTCCGCACCGGCGACGGCGTGCATTTTCAAAAAGTGGCCGCCCTGGACGGTCGCGGCGTCACCGATCTCGCCCTGGACGGCAACGGCGAGACGCTGTGGGCGGTGTCGCCGGCGGCGCTGTGGCGCATTCCGCTCGGCGCCCGGGGACGCCTGCGCGGTTACTTCCTGCCCGGCGGTTCACACGCCCTGCAGGCGGTGGATGCCGCCGGCGGCACTGTCTGGATGGCCAGCGAGGATCGCGGCGCCATCCGCTTCCGCCACGGCCAGTTCCAGGTCTTCGATCGCGCCGCCGGCCTGCCCACCAGCTGGGGCGTCGACGTGGCCGCCACCGACGACGGCGGCGCCTACGTCGCGACGCTGCGCCACGGCCTGGTCCACCTGGACGCCGACGGGCGCGTGCAACCGGCGCCCCGGCTTCCCGATCGCTGGCTGCTGCACGTCAGCCGCGACGATCGCGGCGCCCTGTGGGTGGGGACCCAGGGCGGCGCCGCCCGCGTCGACCCCCGATCGCGGACGGACGCCGTCGCCGTCGCCGCCGCCGTCGAGCGTCTCCCCAATCCGTGCGTTCACGCCGTCGCCACCATCGGCGACGACACCTGGGTCGCCACCGAAGGCGGCACCGCCGTCTATCGCCGCGCTCAGTTACCCGTTCCGGTGGGAACGAACGAGAGGTCGTTGGTGACCAGGAGCTTGTCCAGCTTGATGCCGTCCTCGCGATAGGCGATCTCCACCACGTGGTTGCCGATGGTCAGCGGCCACAGCTGGTTGGTCTCGCCGTTGGCCGTGTCATGGACGATCACCCAGCGCCAGGCCGCCGTGTTGTCGGTGACATCGTTCCACTGCACCCAGGTGCTGCTGCTGTCGACGCGCAACCAGAACGAATCGTCGTTGATGGTGGGGGCCATCACCCGGCCCCACACACGGTAGGCGCCGTTCTGGGCGACGTTGACGTTGTACGTGGCGTGACCGTTGGTCGGGACGGAGCCGGTGCTGTTGTTGCCCGCCGTGACCTGGATGAACGAACCACCTGACGCCGCGGGGTCACTGCCGGCGACCAGGGGCGCCGTGCGCGTACCGCTCTCCGCCTCGATCCATCGATAGACGACGCCGGGCGCCGGTTTGGCCAGCTGCTCTTGCATGACCAGGAAGGCGCCCAGCCCGTGAAAGTCATTGGTCGCCTGCGGCCGCGCCAGATAGAAAGCCAGGTTCCCGGGACCGGTGGCCACCACGATGTTCGTCAGGTTGGTCATCCCCGAACCGTCCAGCGAAATTCGTCCCAGCGTACCCTGATAACCAGCGCTGGCCTGCGCCGAGAAGCTGGGGCTGACGTAACCGCGTTCCACGGCGCGCGAGATGACGAAGGTGTGCATCGCCGAGCAGCTGGTCTCGGTGAAGTTCCCCGACGTGCTGGCCTTGTCGACGACCTGGAACCAGCGGCCGCTGGCCAGGTCTTGATAGGTGGCCAGTCCGGCCACCAGGTTCTGCAGGTTGGTCAGGAGGGCGGGGCGATCCGGGTTGGCGGGATCGATGGTCTCGAGGAGGTTGATCATGGCCAGGCCGTACCAGCCCACGGCGCGGCACCAGATCTCCGGCGACTGGTGCGTGGTCGGGTTGGCCCACGACGACGCGCCGGTCTCGTCGTAGGCGTGCAAGAACAGCCCGGCCGCCACGCTGCTGCGCAGGCGGTTGGCGTAGATCAGCATCTGGCGCGTCACCTCGGTGTCGGTGTACGCGGCGTCGTTGAAGGTGTGGCCGTAGCGGGAGAGGCCCGGGTTGAGCATGAACCCGCCGTCAGCCCACAGCTGTCCCGTCAGCGGCGTCTGGTGGATTAAGGCGCCCGGGTTGCCGTCCTGGGTGGTGCGCGGATAGCTGTTGAGGCGGGTGCGAATGCTGGTGGCCGCCGTCTTGTACTTCGCCTGCCCGGTCTCGTTGTACAGATCGATGAGGACGTTCATCCCCTGCATGCTGTCCAGCGTGTTCAGCGCCACGTCGATGACCCCCGACGCGTTCACATGGGCGTCGACCCAGCTTCGCAGCCGGTTGATGTACGTCATGTTGCCGGTGCGCCTCCACACCTGGTACTGGCTGTCGAAGTAGAAGGTCCGGGTGTAATCCCAGGCGCCCAGCGACGCCGCTGAGGGGAATCGCGCCATCGTTGAATCGACGAGGGCGGCGCTCCAGTCGACGATGCCGCTGTCGATCGACAGCGAATCGACGTTCGGTCCGCCCAGCACGCCGGTGGCGGTGGCGCGAATGACGTTGTCGCCTGCCACCAGGGCCGCCACCAGCGTCCGGGTCAGCCACGTCGTCCAGGCGCCCGTGGTGGGAAAGGAGAGCGCCGCCGCCACCACCACGCCGTTGACCCGGATCTCCATGGGCCGATCGGCGGACGGCGCGTTGGCGTATCGCCACCCCAGCGTGGCGTTCACCGCCGTCGGGACATTGACCGTCCATTCGACGAAGCTGCCTGCCACGGCGTCATAGTTGACGTAGGACGGTCCGGTGAACCCGGCGTTCGTGGTCTCCTTCACCCCCGACCCGATGGTGGCGAACTCCGCCTGGTAGACCACCGTCGACGCGGGGCCGGCCATGGCCGACGCGTCCGCCAGTGACAGAACAATGACAATCACGGCAAGCGAGAGTCGAGGCATGGGGGGGACCTCCTGGTAAAACCGGCCAGCACCTCGATGGTACCGGCGGGCACAACACTATGGAAAGCCCATAGTGTGCGATCGCGATCGTTCAGATGTGCGTCATCGAGTATCGGTGGGGGCCAGCTCGATGAGCGGGATGTCCTCGCGGCGGCGCGGCCCCAGCTTCATGCCGATGGGCGCGCTCAGCAGCGGCCGTTCGATGGGTGACGCCTGCGGCTGCGTCCAGTCCGACACCGGCACGAAGGCCAGCTTGCGTGGTTCGCTGCCCGCCTCGCCGATCTCGCGGCCGCGAGTCTTGGGCAGCTCGACGTGCGCGGCGCGCGCGGCCAGCTCGATCATGAACGTCACCGCGTTGTACGAATAGATGGTCTGGTTGGCCGGCAGGCCGGCGGCGCGCGACAGCTCGTCGGTCCAGAAGATGTACGGCGCGATGACGATGTCATAGAGGCGCTTGCGCTGCGCCTCGGGGACGGCCGCCAGCTCACGCAGGCTCATGAACTCGGTCAGCGTGTCTCGATCGCCCCATTCGTGGCGGTGGCGAATGGCCAGGCGGCGCAGCGCTTGCCGGCGATCCAGATCGCCAGCCCGAAAGAACCGGCGCAGCTCGGCGGCGTCCAGCTGCTGGTCGCCGTTGCTGTCCATGGCCGCCACCAGCTCGCTCCGCCGCATCACCGGTCCGTCGCCGCCGGCGTTGATGTAACGGAACGTCCGCCCGAACTCGCCCGCCAGGCGATCGGTCGTGAAGATCTCGAAGTGGATCTCCGGTCCCTGCTCGGGCCCGCGGCTGACCGTGCCCACGCTGCCCAGGGTGTCGCCCGCCTCGACCCGCTGGTCCAGGGTCACCACCTGGCCGGCCCCCAGCGCGGTCAGAGTCGCGCCCGGACCGTGCGTCACCGCCTGCAGCCAGGGGATGGCGGCGGCGCCCGGGGAATCCAGCGGCGGTAGCGCCAGGTGCGCGATCAGCGAATAGAAGGTTATCGGCTCTCCGTCGACGTCGATGTCGTGCCGGATCAGCACGAACGAGCGCGATGCGTTGCCGTCCTGCGCCCGCCGCGCGGCGATGATCCGCCCGCGTGTCGGGGCCCGCACCGGGCTGTCCGGCGCCGCCCGCAGGTGCACGCCCGAGTGCCAGAACCGCCCCGGCGCCGCCGGGAATTGCCCGGTGGCCCGCTCTTCCACGTTGAAGAAGGCCGCCCGCCGCGCCGAGATCAGCTCCGCCTGCTCCCGCGGAATTTCCGTGAACGAGCGAATCTGCACCGGGAATTCGAACCCGTTCAGCGCCCGCAGGATGCGCCGCCAGTCCAGCGCCCCCGGATCCCACTTTTGCTTCTGCAGGTCGACGTGCAGGTGTCCCAGGATGCCGGCGAAGGCCAGGGGATCGGCCAGCGTGTCCATGATCGGCTGCCCGTCGCGCTCGGGGATGATCGGCTTGATGCGCGGGAACACCCGCAGCAAGGTGCGGGCCAGGGCGACGATGGAATCGTATTGTTCGGGGCGGAATTCGTACGCTTCATGGTGCTCGCCGTTGACCACCACATCGCGGGTGGGGCGGGTGCGGTAGTCGGGGGGCAGCTTGGGCCATTCGTTGCGGTCGACGCGCCCGCGGTTGCAGATCTCCGCGCCGATGGAGATCGAATTGGCCTCCTCGGCGTGAAAGGCCCGCTCCGCCAGATCCAGC
>DATLVT010000304.1:0-3442 GCA_035577105.1 Polyangia bacterium | reverse complement strand
GGCCGCGCCAGCACGTGACGGAGCAGCGGGCGATAACCTCGCCGGGCCTGGCGCATCAGCCAGGTGTCGTGGGCTGCCCGCCGTCCGCTGAGCAGATAGCCGGCCAGCACCGGCACCAGCGTCAGCGACAGGATGAACGCGCCCAGCAGCGCGAAGAGGACCGTGCGCGCCATCGGTTGGAACAGCTTCCCCTCGATACCGCGCAGCGCGAGGATGGGAAGGTAGACGACGGCGATGATGATCTCCCCGAAGACGCTGGCGCTCCGCACCTCGACGGCCGCGGCGGCAACGACGTCCCGCCGCTCCTCCAGCCCCAGCTCGCCCTCGCCCCCCTTGGCCGCTCGCGCTTCGGCCAGCCTGCGGACGGCGTTCTCGACGATGATCACCGCGCCGTCGACGATCAGGCCAAAGTCGATGGCGCCCAGGCTCATCAGGTTGCCGGACGCGCCCGTCCACCGCATGACGGTGATGGCGAACAGCATGGACAGCGGGATGGTGCACGCCACGATCAGCCCGGCCCGGAGATCCCCGAGCAGCACAAGGAGGACCAGGACCACCAGGAGGGCGCCCTCGGTCAGGTTGGTGACGACCGTCTTGATGGTCCGGTTCACCAGCTCGGAGCGATCATAGTAGGGCTCGACCTCGATCCCGGGCGGCAGCGTGGGCTTGAGCTCCTCCAGGCGGGCCTTGACCCGCTCGGTGACCGCGCGGGCGTTCTCGCCCATCAGCATCAGCGCGACGCCCACAACGACCTCTCCCTTGCCGTCCATGGTGGCGGCGCCCCGTCGCAGGCGGGGCCCGAACCTGACGTCGCCCACGTTCGCGACGGTGATGGGAACGCCCTGCGCGGTGGCGCCGACGACGACTGACTTGAGATCGTCGAGGCTGGTCACCAGGCCGACGGTGCCGATCACCACCTGTTCGCGGTTGTGCTCGACATAGCCGCCGCCGGCGTTGGCGTTGCTTCGCGTGAGCGCGTGGATCACCTCCCCGATGGACATGCCGGCGGCCTGCAGCCGCTTGGGATCGACCACCACCTGGTATTGCTTGTCCTCGCCGCCAAAGCTGTTGACCTCGACGATGCCGGGAACCGCCCGCAGTTGCGGTCCGATGTACCAGTCCAGCGTCTCTTCCAGCTCCATCAGCGTGTGCCCGTGGGCCTTGACGACGAACTGATAGACCTCCCCCAGGCCCGTCGAGATGGGGGCCATCTCCGGGCGTCCATAGACGGCGGGGACGGTGTCTTCCGCGTTGCGCATGCGTTCCAGGACCATCTGCCGGGCGAAGTAGATGTCGGTCCCGTCATCGAAGACGACGGTGACCACCGACAGCCCGTACTTGGAGATCGACCGGATCTCCTCCACCTTCGGGATCCCCGACATCGCCCGCTCGACCGGCACCGTCACGTATTGCTCGACCTCCGTCGGCGACAGGGCGGGCGCCGGGGTGATCACCTGCACCTGCACGTTGGTGACGTCGGGGACGGCGTCGATGGGCAGGTCGATCGCGGAGTAGATCCCGACGGTGACCAGGAGGATCGTGGCGCCAAGGACGATGGCGCGATGACGGAGCGACCACGCCACCACGGCGGTCAGCAGGCCCACGTCAGTCCTCCTCGCCGAAGGTGCCCTTGAGGATCGCGCTCTTGAGCGTGAAGGTGCCGTCGACCACCACCTGCTCGCCGACGCGCAGGCCGCTCAAGATCTCGACGCGACCAGCGGCCGTCCGCCCCACGGTGACCGGATGAAGCTGGAAATCGCCGTCGGGCTGGCGGACGAACACCACGTCCCTGTTCGCGATCCGCGTGACCGCCGACAGCGGAACGACGACATGCTTCGTCGATCCTTCGCCTTCGCCGCCGGCCACCACCACACGCGCTGTCCCGAACAGCCCCACCTTGACCAGATCGCCGTGGTTGCGAACGATGATGCGCGCGGTGACCGTCCGGGCCGCCGCGTCCAGCTGCCGGCCGATGGTCTCGATCTTCCCCTGGAACACCTCGTTCGGATAGGCGTTGAGGCGGACCTCGGTGCCGGCGCCCACCGTTACGCGGCCCAGATCCTTCTCGAACAGGCGGCCGAGGAAGTAGACGTTCTCCAGGTCGCCGACCACGGCGATCACGTGCGCGGCGTCGACCGTCTGTCCCTGCACGGCGTCGCGGCTGAGGACAAAGCCCGTCAGCGGCGAGCGGATCGTCACGCGCGCGCTGCCGCCCTGCGCCTCGTCGGCGCCCTGACCCAAGGCGCCCAGGGTTTGCCGGGCAGCCGCCACCTCGGCATCCAGCGCCGCGGCCTCCGCCTGGGCCGCGGACGCCTCCTGCCCCGAGGCGAGCGACTTCGCTTCGAGGCTCTTGAGCCGATCGGCGTTGAGGCGAGCCGATCTGGCGCGCGCGCCGGCGGAGGCGAGCGTGGCCCGGGCGCGCGCCAGCTCGGGCGACTCGAGGACCGCCACCGTCTGCCCGGCCGTCACGCGGCCCCCCTCCTTGACCCTCACGTCGACGATGCGGCCCGGGACGCGGGCGGCCAGGCGCGCTGACCTGTCGGGATCGGCGGCGATCTCGCCGGTGAGGTCGACGGTGGCGGGGAGGCTGTCCGACGTCGCCGCCGCCATCTTGATCCCCGCCGATCGCACCACGTTCGGCGGCAGGCGCACCTTGGTCGGCAGCGCCTCGTGGTCCTCCGTCTCGTCCTGGTGGGGCGGGGCGCTGGTCGACCCAGCCGGCGGCGCGGCGGCGCCCGGCTCCCTGGAGCAGGAGGCCGCCGCCACCGCCACTGCCACCGGAACAGCGATCGCCAGCCGCAGAACGCTCACCGACCTCATGGCGCACCTCCCTGGGTGGTAACCAGGGGAAGCCCGGCCACCCGGCGCAGATCCACCCAGGCCAGCGCGCTGCCCAGGCGCACCTCGATGTCCGCTTGCAGCAGCTCGATGAAGCTTCGCTGCCATTGCAGCGCTTCGCGCAGCGAGAGCTGGCGCGCGGAGATCGCCTGGCGCAGCGACGACAGATCGGCGCGGGCGCGCTGGAGGAGGTCGCCCGCGAACAGGTCGGCCGCCCCCTGGCGCGCCGTCAAGGCCGCCTGGGCCCGCGCCACCTCCAGCCGAACGCGCCGGCGGACCAGCTCCTCGGAGCTCTCGGCGGCGCGGAGCTGCGCCATGGTCTCGGCGATCTCACCGGCGCGCGTGCGCCCCACGGGCGCGGGGAGCGGCAGCGGCACGGAGAGGCCAACACCCAGGATGCGATCGTTGATCTCTCCCCGTTCGGCGAACGCGGACAGCGTCAGGTTGGGGACGCGCTCCCGGCGAACGAGCGCGAGGCGGCGCTCGAGGACCTGCCGCTCCATCGCCGCCGCCGCCACCTCGCCCCGCAGTCGGAGCGCCTGAGCTTCGAGAGAGCCGCCCGCGGGCAGCTGGGCCGGTGGGACCGCGAGGACCGCCGGCAGGA
>DATLVT010000303.1:0-2459 GCA_035577105.1 Polyangia bacterium | reverse complement strand
GCACGCGGGGAGAAGGGACCGGAAATGCTCATTCGGCCACTGCCAGCCTACGCCCGCACCGCGATCAGGCCTGCGATCCCCGGGCCTTTTCGCACCGCCGTGTAGCGACTTGACCCCTGTTCGCACCGCCCTGCAGCTAGGGGATGATGAAGTAGCAGGTGCAGCCGGTCTGGCCTGACGTGCATGACTGACCGGTGCCGCCCGGCGCGTAACACTGCAGACCGGCGCAGCAGTCAGACGTGGCGGCGCAGCCCTGCCCACCGACAGCGCAAACCGGGGGGACGTAGATGCCGCAGACGCCGCTGCTGGAACCCGAGGCGATGAGACAGGTCAGGCCCTGGCAGCAGTTCGCGGTGGAGGCGCAGGTGCCGCCGCCCATCTGACAGACAGGCGGCGTGTCGACCGACGTCCCGCTGTCGGCGGTGGTTCCCGTGTCGGAGCCCGCGTCGGGCACCACCGGGACGGTGCCGCAGACGCCCTGGGTGCCGCCGGTGGGAATCAGGCAGGACAGGCCATCACAGCATTCGGCCGTGGCCATGCAGGTGGTTCCCGCGGCGTGGCAGGTCACCCCGCCGTCAGGCGGCGGCAGAGTCGGCGTCGAGGGGACGCAGGTTCCGGTCAGCGCGCCGACAGCGAGGTTGCAGACGCCGCCGGCGCAGCAATCACCGGTGGAGGTGCAGACGCCGGTCAGGTTGACGCAGGTGGGCCCCGTCGGCGCCGGGGGCTGGCAGCGCAGCGTTCCCTGCGCGTCGGGCAGACAGGGCGTGCCGCCGCAGCACTCGGACGAGAATGAACACTGATCGCCGGCGGCGATGCAGCATGGCGGCTGCCCCGTGTAGCCGGTCTTGCAGTCACCGGGATTCTTGGTCGGTGTTCCGTAACAGCGGTGGACGCCGTTCGAATCGGGCTTGCAGCAGTTGAACTTGGGCGGCGCGCAGTCGCAGCAATCCTGGCGGGCGTTGACGCTGCCGTCGCCGGTGCCACCGCAGACGTCGCCCTGCGGGTTGCAGCTTTGCGGGTTGCTGCAGGTACCGATGGGCGGGTTGGTCCCGGCGATGATGTTGCATGTGATGTTTCCCGCCCCGGGGCCGCCCACCGGGCCGCCGCAGCAGTCGGTGTCCTTGCGGCAGAGATCGCCGATCACCCGGCAACCGCTGGCCACCTGACAGACATGTCCGCCCGTCGCCGTGGAGGCGCACAGACGGCTGCAGCAGTTCGAACCGCCGGAGCAGGATTGTCCGTCCAGGCTGCAACCGCCCGAGCCGGTGCTCTTGAGCACCTCGCACACGCCGGCGGCGCTGCCGCTGGCGACGCGGCAGAAGCCCGAGCAGCAGTCCGTCCCGCTGTAGCAGATGTCGCCCACCGAGGCGCACGTGGCGCCCGAGCCGGTGCAGCGATTGCCCTGGCAATTGCCCGAGCAACATTGGCCACCAGACGTGCAGCTGTTACCGAGCGTGGTGCAGGTCGCGCCCGGCACCGGCTTGCAGACGCTGCTCGCGCAGTTGTTGCTGCAACATTCGCCGTTGCTGGCGCAGGCCTGGTCCAGGCTCTTGCAGATCGCCGCTCCGCAGACGCCGTTCACGCAGGCGCCGCTGCAACAGCCCGTCGACGTGGTGCAAGCCTTTCCCGACGTGGTGCACGTCCCCACGTTCACCGAGCAGGTCTTGGCGGTCAGATCGCACTGGCCGGAACAGCAGCCGTTGTTCGCGCCGCAGGCCTGGCCGGGGCCGCCGCAGCTGACCGGGCCACCATCGTTCGAAACGCCGCCGTCGGTCGCTCCGCCGGAACCCACCGCGCCGCCGCTGCCAACGACCCCGCCATCCGTCATGCCCCCGCCGCCGCCGGCGCCCGTCCCACCATTCCCGCCGCCCGATCCGTTCGCGCCACCAGCCGCGTCGCCGCCGCTGGCCATGTCGCCCGACCGTTCGCTGGCGATGTCACCCGCCAGATCGCCGGCCACGTCGCCGGTGTTGCCGCCCTGCGCGCTGTCTCGGTTTCCGGCGCCATCGCCGCGATCCGCGGCGCCGTCTCCCGTGGCGCCGCCGCCGCCGGTTGACACCTTCCCGGTCAGGGCGCGGCCACCACAGGCCGGGACCAGCCAGCTTAGGGTGACGATGACGAGGGCGGATGACAGTGATGCGCGCATGATGTTGCCTTTTTCAGCCGTTGCTAACTTGCGGAGGATCCACGATCAAGAACTCGACACGCCGGTTGGCGCCTCGACCCTTGGCAGTCTTGTTTGTTGATTGCGGCTTGCTGTCGCCGAACCCACGCGCACGCACGCGCAGCGTGTCGATGCCATGTTGAATCAGCCAATTGCGCACGCTGGCGGCGCGCCGCTGGGACAGATCTCGGTTCTTTTCCGGATCGCCTTGAGCGTCGGTGTGCCCCTGGATCTCGACCTCGTGAATTTCCGTTGTCATCTTCAGGGTGTCGGCCACGGCCTGCAGGACGGGGAA
>DATLVT010000302.1:0-3049 GCA_035577105.1 Polyangia bacterium | reverse complement strand
CACCGCCGCGTACTCGCGCCCGTCGAGCTTGAAGTGGAAGAGCTCGGTCGCCGTCCCTTTCTGGACCGCCTGCAGCCCCGGCTTGTCGCCGGCCTGGAAGAGCACCGCGTTCAGCGCCTGGGTGCGGTGGCCGTCCTCCTTGGCGCTCTCGCCGGTCCCCTCGGAGACGAAGCTCGAGGTGTGGACCTTGCCATCATGGAAGTAGGCGATCTCGGTCCCGAGAAGGTCGTGCTTGAGCTGGGCATCGCGCGCCGTCAGCACATAGCCGACCAGCAAGGCCCCCCGGATGACCCCGTCGGGGGCGACGATGGGGGCCACGGCGACCCGGGTCATGCGCCCGGCAAACGTCCAGACGTCCTTGGTGGCCTCACCGTGCAGGGCCATTCCCACCGCCGGATACTGCGAACGCCAGTCTTCGCCGTACATGGCGTTGACGTTCAGATCGCGGGCCACGACCTTGCCGCGGGAGTCCAGGATCGCCACGAAATCGGCCTTGCGCGACGATCCGGTCTGCAAGAATGCGTTCAGTGATTCGCACTGCTCGAAGGCGGCCTGGCGCCGCCCGGTCTCGTCGGATTTATCGAAGACCGCCACCACCGAGGGCCGCCGGCTGAGCCCCGAGACCAGGTTGGCGAAGTCCAGCGCTTCGAGGCGGGCGATGGATTGATGCATGCGCTGCGCCCGGGATACCGAGGTCTCGACGTCGCGAATGGCGCCTTCTCGCAGCTCCCGCGTCAGGCTTGCGTAAACGCCCAGCGTGAACGCGAGCAGAACGATGGCGGCGACAAGCCCGATCTTCATGCGGTGCATGTCCTAGCTCCTGTGCGTGGCGGAAAGTGGGGGTGAGGGTCTGGATTGTGATGGCGGGCGTAGAGAGAGGGCCGAATTATCGGCAGCGCCTCCGACAGAGTCAACGTTTCGCAGTCATCGCGCTTCGTTTCGCGCGTCGGCGGTCGAAAACTTGACGGCTTGCTCACCGTTGACTACATGTAGGTGAGCGAAAATTCCTTCGCCTTTCGGACTAAAAAGGAGGCCTTCTCATGGATGCCGAACAGCCGCACGGCCTTGACCGCATCTCGGAGCGCCGGCACAACCAGCGCGCCAAAACCGATCTGTTCATCAATCGGTTCCTCGATGGACAACCCCAGCTCTGCCGGATGACAAACCTCAGCCGGACGGGCGCGCGCCTGGTTCCGGTCATGGGACCGCGCCGCGTTCCCAGGTTCATGGGCTTGCAATTTCAGCTTCCGGGCACCGACACCGTCATCACCGCATCGGGCGAGGCCATCTCGGCGGACGCGGCGAGCACGGTGGGCATTCGGTTCACGAACTTGCCCCCTGACGCCGCCCGCGCCATCGACGCCTTCCTGAAGGTCGGCTGACGGCACCAGGTACCGGCCGGAGTCCGCTCAGCCGGGGAAGACCGTCGAATTTATCCAACCGTTAGTAAAAACTTATGTTTTCAGCGGGCTTGCTTGACAGGCGTGATGCGCGTCAGTATCGTCCGTTTTCTCTCCCCCTACCCCTCGCTTGCCGACCGCCACCCTTTCATCTCTGGCGCAGATGCGCCTCATCCCGTCGCAAATGCGCGTGTGATTTCAACCACGCCGGAGGAGCTCCGTGGAACAGAACAGGAAGCCAGGCGCCTCGCCCAGCAAAGACATCAGCGACCTGAAGGCTCGGCTGGGCCTCAAGCGACCTGAAGCACCCTCCGCGCCGCAACCAGGAGTTCCCTCTCCAGGTTTTCCGCCGCCGGCTGCCAATGCTCCTGGCGGGGGCGTGCCGACGATGATGGGCCGGCAAGCACCGGCGCCCTCTCCCGGTGGTGGCCAGGCCGCCCCACAAGCGGCGACCAATCGTCCCCCCGCCGGTCTTGATCCTTACGCGCGCATGAAGCCTGACGCCGGCGGGTTCGATCTGCGTTCGATCGACGACGGACAGCCAGCGGAGAACGTCCGCGCCGGGCGCGGCAAGGCCGTGATCATCACGGCGGTCATCGTTGGTCTGGCCGCTTTTGCCCTGGGCGCCGGATACGGCATCGCCAGCGTGGGCCGCGCCAACATGAACACCGCCAACCACGCCGCCCAGACCGTCAAGGGCGAGCTGGACGGGATGCAAAAGACCCTGACCCAGATCGGGACCGCCATGGCGCTCAGCCAGCAGCGCCTGGCCGCGGCCAAGCGGGACACGCTGGCGTACGACCCGCAGCTGGTCGCCGATCTGGAGAAGGTGAAGCTGGATCCCCGGCCCGACACCAGCAAGATCTTCCGCGTCGACTACTACCGTCTGGAGGACGTCGTCGTCGATCGCCTCTTCAACTACTATTACGACAGCATCGCGCTTTACGGCGAGGCCGAGCGGCACATCCGCCGCACCAAGGCCGACGCTGAATCGCTGAAAGCGTTCGGCGAAAAGGCCGCCAACGCCGAGAGCCGCAACTATGGCATGGTGTTCGACACCAGCAGCAAGATCATCGTCGGCAACCTGGTGGAGGTCGGCGAGCAGGTCTGCAAGGGTGGCGGCAGCGAATGCGCGGCCGGCGACCTGGAGGGTTTCAAGGTCCGTTCAAACACGGGCGCGCCGTGGGTGACGCGCAAGTCGGGCGGCAAGCTGGACACCGAGAAAGTCGTCCCGCTTCGCCCCACCCCGCTGATGGACGCCGTCATGACCGGCTCGCCCGAGCAGGTGCGTTATGAGGCGTACAAGCAGCGCACGGCGAACATGCGGGCCATCGTGGCGCGGTTGACTGCTTCGCAGAAAGAGCTGTTCGAGGGCATCAACAAGGCGGCGGCCCGGCCGGACGTCTTCACGATCTTCTAGTCGACGGACCTTCTAGTCGACGGACCTTCTAGACGGACCTTCTAGTCGACGGGCCCCATTCGCTCCGTCGAGGGGCGGCAGGTGTGGGGTTCCCTGCCGTGCTCAAACACCGAACGGCGCGCGCGCCTTATGGGTTTGCTTGGAGCGAGGACGTACTGCGCGCCTGCGAACTGCGCGCGGCAGGGAACCCCACACCTGCCGCCGCCTGGTGACTACGTTCACGGCGCCC
>DATLVT010000301.1:0-2270 GCA_035577105.1 Polyangia bacterium | reverse complement strand
GTCGACGCCCGCGACACCAAGCTGGGCCCGGAGGAGATCACCAGGGATATCCCGAACGTCTCCGACGAGGTGCTGGCTGATCTCGACGAGCGCGGCATCGTCCGCATCGGCGCCGAGGTCCGCGACGGCGACATCCTGGTCGGCAAGGTCACGCCCAAGGGCGAGACCGAGCTGACCCCCGAGGAGCGGCTGCTCCGCGCGATCTTCGGCGAGAAGGCGCGCGAGGTCAGGGACACCAGCCTGAAGGTGCCGCACGGCGAGTCCGGCAAGGTCATCGGCATCCGGGTGTTCTCCCGCGAGGACGACGACGAGCTGCCCGCAGGCGTCAACGAGCTGGTCCGCGTGTACGTGGCCCAGAAGCGGAAGATCACCGACGGCGACAAGCTGGCGGGCCGCCACGGGAACAAGGGTGTCATCTCCACGATCCTGCCGGTCGAGGACATGCCGTTCCTCGCCGACGGGACCCCGGTGGACATCGTGCTGAACCCGCTGGGCGTTCCGTCACGCATGAACGTCGGGCAGATCCTGGAGACCCACCTGGGTGGGGCGGCGTTGAACCTGGGCAAGCAGATCGAAGAGATGCTGCACCGGGAATACACCGGCGATGCGCTGCGGGCCAAGCTGAAGAAGGTCTTCACCGACGAGCATCACGTGAAGCTGCTGGACGAGCTGGACACCGAAGGCCTGGTCAAGGTGGCCAAGACCGTGCGCGAAGGCATCCACCTGGCGACGCCGGTCTTCGACGGCGCCAAGGAGACGGACATCAAGGCGGCCCTGACGGCGGCCGACATGACCACCACCGGTCAGGCGACGCTGTTCGACGGCAAGAGCGGCGAAGCGTTTGACCACGACGTCACCGTCGGGGTCATGTACATGCTGAAGTTGCACCACCTGGTCGACGACAAGATCCACGCCCGGTCGATTGGTCCCTACTCGCTGGTCACGCAGCAGCCGCTGGGTGGCAAGGCGCAGTTCGGCGGCCAGCGGCTGGGAGAGATGGAGGTGTGGGCGATGGAGGCGTACGGCGCGGCTTACGGTCTGCAGGAGTTCCTGACCGTGAAGTCGGACGACGTCATCGGCCGCACGCGGATGTACGAGGCCATCGTCAAGGGCGAGCACGTGCTCGAGTCCGGCTTGCCGGAGTCGTTTAACGTGCTATTGAAGGAGCTGCAATCGCTGTGCCTGAACGTCGAGCTCATCGAGGACCCCAATGCCCCGCGCAAGCAGGAGTCCACGCTGGAGCTGATGGCCCGCGAAGTTGCAGCGAAGGCCAGCGCCGGCGCGGTCTCCGCTTCCCCGCCGCCCCCGCCGCCGCCGGCACCGGCGGCGACCACTGAACGCGCCACGGTTCAGGAATAATTCGGTTTTTCGTTTTTGATTCGGCTGCGTAACCCACAAGGAATGCGATGAAAGACATTTTCAACTTCTTCGAGAAGCCGAAAGACCCGTTGTCCTTCTCGGCGATCCGGATCTCACTGGCGTCCCCGGAAAAAATCCGCGAGTGGTCGCACGGCGAGGTCAAGAAGCCGGAGACCATCAACTACCGGACGTTCAAGCCGGAACGCGATGGTCTGTTCTGCGCCAAGATCTTTGGCCCAGTGAAAGACTACGAGTGCAACTGCGGCAAGTACAAGCGCATGAAGCACCGCGGGATCGTCTGCGAGAAGTGCGGCGTCGAAGTCATCCAGTCCAAGGTGCGTCGCGAGCGTCTGGGCCACATCAACCTGGCCACGCCGGTCGCGCACATCTGGTTCCTCAAGTCGCTGCCGTCGCGTATCGGCAACCTGCTGGACATCACGCTGAAGGACCTGGAGAAGATCCTTTACTGCGAGTCCTACGTGGTCACCGACCCGAAGGAGACCGGTCTGCAGCGGGGCGAGCTGCTCACCGAAGAGCGGTACATGAAGGCGGTCGAGGAGTTCGGTGAGGACGCCTTCGCCGCCGGCATGGGCGCCGAGGCCATCCGCGATCTCTTGCGCCACATCGAGGTGCACACGCTGTCCGAGCAGCTCCGCACGGAGATGAAGGAAGCGACGTCCGAGGCCAAGCGGAAGAAGCTGGCCAAGCGTCTGAAGGTGGTCGACGCCTTCCGCGAGTCGGGCAACAAGCCGGACTGGATGATGCTGGAGGTGATCCCGGTGATCCCGCCGGACCTCCGTCCGCTGGTTCCCCTGGACGGCGGTCGGTTCGCGACGAGCGATCTGAACGACCTGTACCGGCGCGTGATCAACCGGAACAACCGGCTCAAGCGGCTGCTCGACCTGGGCGCG
>DATLVT010000300.1:0-2718 GCA_035577105.1 Polyangia bacterium | reverse complement strand
CGACTTCTGGACCGCCCTCAGCCGGAGGTGAACGATGAGCCCGGGGCCGGAACAGAAAGCGGACCAGAAAATGGACGAGAAGAGCTACCGCCACATCCTGGACGAAACGTTCGCGCGCATCGACCGAGCCTTTGACTCGGTCGATCCGGACGCCGCCGAGGTCAGCGTTTCGCAGGGCACGCTGACCATCGCCTTCGCCAACAACCAGCGCTTCATGCTGACGCCGCAACCTTCGCCGCGACAGTTGTGGGTGGCCTTTCGCGATCGGGCCTGGCACTTCGACTACGAGACAGCCACCGGCCGCTGGCTGGATGATCGCGGCCTGGGCATCGACGCGTTGACCTTGATCGAGGAGACCACCCAGAAGACGGCCGGCGTCGCCATCACCATCGCCCGCGGCCCTTCCGCCCAGGGGCGGTCAGGGGTTTAGGAAGCGAACGATCTCTCGGGTGAGCGCGCGGACCGCGTCGTCATCCAGGCGGCGGGGCAAAAGGCGCTGCAGATGCAGGGCGGCCAGTCCGTGCGCGTAGGCCCAGGCTTTCGCCGCCACCAGTGAAGGATCGCCCGCGGCGGCGAGTCCGGCTTTCTGACAGTCGGCGATCGTTTCGACAAAAAGCTGGAAGGCCTTCCGCCCGGACTCCGCCACCTGACCGACGCTGAACTCGGGCGGTCGTTCGTTGTACATCACGCGAAAGTGATCGGGATAGGCCAGGGCAAACCGGACGTAGGAATGCGCCGCCGCCACATAACGGGCGATGGGGTCGCCGTCCATCGCTGCCAGCGTCGCCTCGGTCTCACCCAGCAGCGTGGCGAAACCTTCGGCCGCCACGGCCGCCAGCAGCGACTCCTTGCTGACGAAATGTCGGTAAGGCGCGGTCTGGGAAACCCCCAGGCGCCTGGCCACCGCCCGCAAGGTCAGGGCCCCCGGTCCCCCTTTGTTGATGATCGCCAGGGCCGCGGTGACCAGATCCTGGCGCAGGTTCCCGTGGTGGTAGGCGGTCTTGACCTTGATCCGCCGCCGCGTGGCCATCACCGCCGTTCCTACCATGCCTGTCTGCCGGTGCCCAGAGTTGACAACGTCAACATCAGCGCGGTATCACTAAATCTGCATATGTTTACTGCGTTAACATCGACCGCTCAGCAAAGACGAGTTGCCGGCGCCAAGGAACGTCTCTACCGCACCCACCGCGCGGCGGTGTACGCCCGGTGTAGACGCATCCTCGGCGAGGACCATGCCGCCGAAGACGCCACCCAGGACACCTTCGTCCGCGCCTTTCGCCACATCGCCACCGCCCCACCCGCGCACGCGGCGCGGGGCTGGCTGCTGACCATCGCCACCAACTGCTGCTTGAACGAGCTCCGCCATCGCCAGGTTCGCCGTCATGTCCCCCTGGACACCGTGACGCTGTCCGAGGATCGCTCTCGCCAGCAGCACATCGACCAGGACCTCGCCCGCCGGATCATGAACAGCGTCCCGCCCCGCTGGGGCCAGGTCGCCTATCTGCATCACCTCGCCGGCTTCGACCAGCAAGCCGTGGGCACCATGCTCGGCGTTTCCCGCCGAACCGTCGTCTCCTGCCTGACCAACCTCAAACACCAAGCCCGCAGTCTCACCACGCCCTAAACGAAAAAACGCTGGTGCCCGCCACCCAAGGCGAACACCAGCGCCACAATTCAATCCAGGAGGCCGGGCTCTGCCCAGCCGGCTCACCTTGCGAGAAGCGCTGGGGAGAGCCCGCGAGAGGGGCCAGCAGGCAATGATCTAGCGGGGAACGGCTCGCTGCCGCTCGCGCTCCCCGGTCCCCCTCACTGCGCGCGGCAAAGCCGCGCTTCGTTCGCCTTCCCGATTGAGGCGCCAATATTTCAATCCAGGAGGCTGGGCTCTGCCCAGCCGGCTCACCTTGCGAGAAGCGCTGGGGAGAGCCCGCGAGAGGGGCCAGCAGGCCCCTTTCGCGAGCGAGCGAAGCGAGCGTCCCCTAGTAGTCCTCGTCCATGCCGCCGCCGCCCATACCGCCACCGCCGCCGTGCGCTCCGGCGTTGCCGGTCGAGGGCGACTTCTTCTTCGGGCGCTCGGCCACCAGGGCCTCGGTGGTCAGCATCAACGACGCCACGGAGGCGGCGTTCTGCAGGGCTGCCCGCACGACCTTGGTCGGGTCGATGACGCCAGCCTTGACCAGGTCCTCGTACTCCTCGGTGGCGGCGTTGAATCCGAAGGATCCTTTGCCGTTGCGGACCTTGTCGACCACGATCGATCCATCAACGCCGGCGTTGTTGGCGATCTGTCGCAAGGGCTCTTCAGCGGCGCGACGGATGATGTTGACGCCGTACTGACGGTCGTCGTCGAACTTCAGGCTGTCCAGAGACGGCAGCGCGCGGATGAGCGCCACGCCTCCGCCCGGGACGATGCCCTCTTCGACCGCCGCGCGCGTGGCGTGCAGCGCATCCTCGACGCGGGCCTTCTTCTCCTTCATCTCCGATTCCGTCGCAGCGCCGACCTTGACCACAGCCACGCCGCCGACCAGCTTGGCCAGCCGCTCCTGCAGCTTTTCACGGTCGTAGTCCGACGTGGTGTCCTCGATCTGGGTGCGGATCTGCTTGACCCGTCCCTCGATCTCGGCCTTCTTCCCGGCGCCCTCGACGATGGTGGTGTTGTCCTTGTCGACGGTGATCCGCTTGGCGCGGCCCAGGTCCTTGAGGGTGAGGTTCTCGAGCTTGATG
>DATLVT010000299.1:0-2297 GCA_035577105.1 Polyangia bacterium | reverse complement strand
ACCGTGACCGACCGCTTCGACGGAACGCCGCGCGTCCTCAACGAACTGGGCCGCCGGCGGCAACTGCTGCAATCCGTGGTCTGCGCGGGAATGTAACGCTCGCGGGGAGGCAACCTTTCCCCGGAGTCCCTGGTCTAGCTTGGTTGGATGAGATAAACGCCCTTCGCGCCGCCCAATGGTCTCCGGGCGGTGCGAAGGGCGTTCGTTTATTTCGTGGCGCTGGCGGGCGCCGCCCCGCCGACGGGCACCGTCAGCGCCGGGACGTTCCAGCCGTCGATGACGACCGTCGCCGCGGCGTCCAGCTTGGTGCCGGGCAGATAGCGGGCGGTGAGGGTGCGGCTCTCGCCAGGGAGCAGCGACAGATAGTTGTCTTGCCACAGCACCGGCAGCACCTCTTCGTCCTTGCCGGCGTTGCGCACGCCGACGTGGACCTGGAAGGCCAGGGTCTGGGTCGGGTTCTGGACGGTGACGGTGACCTCTTCGCCGTCGTCTCTGGCGGCGCGGCTGGCGGTGGCGGTCAGCCTGGTCGCGGGCAGCTTGTTCAACGCCTTCAGATCTTCGAAGGTGTCGATGGGGGCCATGGCGGTGTCCTTCACCTTGTCCCAGGCGATGGTGGACGGGGTGGCCGGCAGCCAGTAAAAATTCGCGCTGGCCTGGTGGCCCGACGAATCAAGCAGCGCCAGCTTGACGAAGTAGACGGCGCCGCTTTGCGCCGCCGCCGGGAACGCCGGGATGGCCCCCACCCCGGTGCTGCTGTCAGCGGGCGCGTCGGTCTTGGCCGTCGACGTGAAGATCTCCCGGCCGGCGAAGTCATAGACCTTCACCACCACCGTCAACCCGCTGACGAGATCGGGCCGGCTGCTGACCACATACACGCCGCGGTCGTCGGGCGAATACAGGACGTGCAGCGGTTCGCAGGCCTTCTTGGTTCCGAAGTAACCGCCCCCCGGGTACAGGTAGTAATCGTAGAGGTGCCAGAACGTCGACGGCCAGGCGCTGTTGATCAGCCACTGGATCACGCCGGTCGACGTGTATTTGTTGCGGGTGTGCGCCTCGAACATGGCCCGCTCGCCGTCGTAGGCCATCGCCTCGGCCTTGCGCAGGAAGTCGCGCAGGTCGGTTGGCTTGCCGTAGGTGGCGTTCATGGCGGCGCGAAACTGACTCATGGTCTGAAAGCGCTCGCCGGCGGCGTGATAAGCCCAGACCTGATCGATCGGCCACAGGTGGTCGGGCGGCAGCATCTTCTTCAGGCTCTCCAGGGGCGGGATGGCGGGGCCGGGGCCGGTCTCGGTGTTGAACCCGAAGGGGCCGCCGAACCTTGAGTCGGACAGGCCCTTGGGACCGACGCCGCCGCCGCCCGCCTTGCGCTGGTCGGAGAACCAGTAGCTGGGCGGTTCGTAATCGTACGGTCCGGACATCTTCACGCCTGAGCGGCCGGTGACGGTGCTGTCGGCGTCCGCGGCCGAGTTGATGACCACGTTCGGCCAGGCGGCGTCGGCCAGCGTCTTTGCGTAAGCCGACTCCACCGCGGGGGGCGGTGGCCCGTCGCTGCCGTTCATCCAGGCGATCATCGCCGGGTGGCGGCGCAGGCGCAGGATCTGCGATTGCAGCTGGGCCGTCGCAACGTCAACGGTACCCGCCGGCCATTCGTCCCATTTTTCCCAGATGTCGCAGCAGCACCAGCCGGCGATGATCAGCAGACCTTTTTCATCGGCCAGATCGAAAAACTCGTCGGATTCGAACTGGCCCTCCAGGCGCAGCGTATTGAGGTGCATGTCCAGGACATATTGAATCTGCGCCTCCAGGCGCCGGCGATCGGGGCGCAACAGCATGTCCTGCATCCAGCCGCCGCCGCGGATCAGGATGCGCCGGCCGTTGATGCGGAAGAGGCGAAAGCCCTCGGGCGTCATCTCCGACGTCACCTCGCGGATGCCGAAGCGGACAGCCTTCCCGTCGGACATCGACGCGCCGATGGAGAAGCTGGTCTCCAGCTGGTGCAGCGTCGGGGCGCCCATCTCGGCCGGCCACCAGACCCTGGGCGCCTTCACCTTCAGCGCGGCGAAGCGATCGGGCGCGAACGTCACCCGCCGGCTCTCGTGCGCGGCCAGGGTGACGGTCTGCTCGATGGCCGGGGCGCCGTCGATGGCCGCGCGGGCCACGCCGGTGACCGGTGCCTCGCTGCTGTTCTGCAGCTCGGCCATCACGGTCAGCTGGGCTTCTTTCAGGGCGGCATCGCCGAAATGGGTGACCACCTGAGGATGGCGCACGCTGACCGGTCCGCTGGTGGTCAGATTGGA
>DATLVT010000298.1:0-5162 GCA_035577105.1 Polyangia bacterium | reverse complement strand
CCTGGATGGCGTCATGAACGGCCGACGCCAGGACGATCGCCCCTGGAATCGCCTGGGCTCGCTGGTGCGGGCCGAGCAGGCGCGCGTCGTCGACGATCACGGTGAGCTGCGCGGGTTGGAGGCGGCGGCCGGTCGTCCGGGCACGCGCGCGGCGACAGTGGCGCGGCGGCGCCGCTGGCCGGCGATGCTGGCGGTGGGCGGCCTGGCCGCGGCGGGTCTGGCGGCGGTGGCGCTGTTCGCACTGCGGCCGCGCCCGCTGTCGTTCGATGCGGCCGGCGCGAGTAACCGTGCCGGCGTCCGGCTGGCGACGGAGCAGCAGGCGATGCCGCTGCGATTCTCCGACGGCAGCGTGCTGACGTTGGCGGCGTCCAGCGAAGGCGAGGTCGCCGATGTGTCGCCGCACGGGGCGACGGTGCGACTTTATTCCGGTCATCTGGAGGCGGCGGTCGTGCACGCGGCCAAAACGCGCTGGACGGTGGGCGTGGGGCCATATGTCGTGCACGTCACGGGCACGCGGTTCTCCGCGTCGTGGGACCGGGCGCGCCAGCGGCTGCGCGTGGCGCTGACCGCGGGGGGCGTCACCGTGCAGGGGCCGCTGCTGGGCGCGGCGGGATTGCCGCTGCGGCCGGGCCAGGCGCTGTCCGTCGACGTCGGCGCACAGCGCGTGTCGCTGGCGCCGCTGGGGGACGAAACGATGACAGCGACGGCGGCGACGACACCGCCACCCGATGTTGCACCGCCGCCGGTAACATCGCCGCCGCTGGCGGTGCCTGTGGCCGCGCCCGCCGAGTGGAAGCGCTGGGCGCTGGCGTCAGATCCGGCGCGCGCCTATGCGGCGGCGGCACAGATCGGGATCGGCCCGCTGTGCCGACAGCTGTCGCCAACGGATCTGCTGCTGCTGGCCGACACCGCCCGCTTTGCCGGCGCGCCGCGGGCAGCGAAGCAGGCGTTCGACGCCTTGCGCGCGCGCTTCCCGTCCGATGCGCGGGCCGGCGATGCGGTGTTCGGCCTGGGCGTTCTGGCGCTGGACACGAACGGACAGCCTGGGCAAGCCGCCCGTCGATTCCAGGAGTACGTCGCCCGCTGGCCCGAAGGCACTCTGGCCCGCGAAGCGCAGGGCCGTCTGATCGAGGCGCTGGATCGCGCGGCGCGACCCGACGACGCCCGGCGCGCGGCGACGCGGTACCTGGCCCGTTACAGCGACGGGCCACACGCACCGCTGGCGCGACGGGTGCTCCGACGTGACCGTCCGTGAGGCTGGCGTTCCGCGCCGCGATCGTCGTCGGCCTGGCCGGCGCCGCGTTGGTCCCCGCCGCCCGCGCCGCCGCTGAACCGATCGCCGTCATCGGCGAGGCGCGGCCGGCATGGATGAAGAGCCTGCTGCACGAGCTGGCCACCGCGGGATTCGTGGTGACGCCGGGCGACCAGCCATGGGCGCTGCGCGTAACGGCCGAACCGGATCGCATCGCCATCGTACGACGGGCGGCCGACGGTGACGCCTGGACCGTCGACGAGCAGGTGGCGGTGCCGCGCGCGCCGGCGGCCCGGCGCCGGGCCATCGTGCGCGCCGTCGAGATCTTGCGGGCGCGACGCGCGGCCGGCGTGCTGGGACCGCCGACCACCAGCGGGCGTGCTGGCGCCGATACCGGCGGCGTCGGGCGCGCGGCCGCGCCGTCGAACGCGTCGCCCGCCAAGACAGCACCGGCGCCAACCCCGCCCGAGATTCCGGCCGCGGCGACGGCGCCCCCTGCCCGCCCCGCGCCACGCGTGAGCACCGACGCGACGTCGCGGGCGCCGGCCATCGCGCCCCCGAAGGAGACAGCGGCGGCGCCCGCCGTCGAGATTACACGCGCGCGCGCGGCGTCGGCGTCCGCTACGGCCGGCCGTTTCAGCCTGGGCGTCGTCGCGGGCGTCAGCGGCAGCAGCGGCGGGCTGGGCGCCGTGCCGACGGTGGGGCTGCAGGCGCGCTGGATGGGTCAGCGCCTGGCGCTGTGGTCGCGCGCCGACGGCGCCGTTGTCGACAGCACCGTCAGCGGCATGGAGGGCACGGCGGCCGTTCGCACGTTTTCGCTGGTTCTGGGTGGGGGCTGGCTGATCGTTGACGCCGTCGCCCGTCGCTGGTCTCCGTTCGTCGGCGGCGAGACGACAGGGTTGTTCGCGCGCGCCGTCGGCCAGGGCGCCGCCGGTTATAACGGCCAGACCGTCGTCGTGGCCGGAATGGCCATCGGCGCCGCGGCAGGTCTGTGGTTCCTGGTCGGCGATCACCTGGGCGTGGCCGCGTCCGCGCAGGGGGGCGTCGTGGTCTGGGAACCGGTGGTGACGTTCGCGGGGCGGCGCGCCGGCGCTTTCAGCGGACCGCGGCTGGCGGCCACAATTGATCTTTCATGGCGATTTTGAACATTGCTGAGCGCTGACGGTTTTCGAAAGTCACTGGAGAAGGCAAAAGGAGCCTTCACATGAAACGGTCCATCACATCAATTCTCTCATTGTTCCTGGCCCTGCCGCTGATGGCGGGCGCGATGTCTTGCAGCGACGAAAAGGACGCCATCACCGGCGCAGACGGTGGAACGGGCGGGTCCACGAGCGGAACGGGCGGCGCCACGACCGGAAGCGGCGGCACCACCGCCGGCTCGGGCGGCGCCCGCGGCGGCAGCGGCGGCACCACCGCGGGCACCGGCGGCAGCGTCGGGACCGACGCCGGCACCGACGCGACAACCGACACGCCAGTGCCGACGCCGCTGTGGAGCGCGGCCAAGGCGAAATCGCTGTCCGCCCAGGAGACCAGTGGATTCATCGCGGGCCCTGCGTCCTGTACCAACTACACCCTGGTCATCGCCACGAAGGCGTTCACGGCCAGCGACTGCAGCGCGACGGTCCCCCGCGTGTCCCGCACATTGACCGACGCCGAGTTTGGCACCGTCGACGCCGCCATGGCCAAGCTGAAGGTCACCACGCAGACAAACTGCGGAGCCGACAAAGGCGTCCTTGAAATCCGCGTGAAAGGCAACGACGGCACCGAGACCTGGTTCAGAGATTCGTTCTATGCCTGTCAGGCCGGCGGCGGGATCTTCGTCGACAACATCGACAGCCCCATCGCCGCGCTTCGCGCCCTGGCGAACTAGAACCGGTCGACGATCAGGGTTCTACTGCCCTCTCCGGCATGTCCGCCCCTGACGCCCCATTCCGGGCGCAAGATCCGTCAGCGGTCGTCGCGCGTTCGAGCTGACGGAGCCGCCGCCGATCGGGCGGCGGAATGAGCCCTATCCGGAGCCGGGACCGCCGACATAAAGGTAGCTGCCCCAGCTGGACCCGCTGTTGAAGTGCCCCTCGAGCCCGTACATGGCGGGGTCGCTCTCGAAGATCTGCTTCGATCCATCGTAGGCGGCCATTCCTCCGTCGCGCTGCGACTGGTAGCGGAGGTTGTGCATGTAGGCGGCGTATGGCCATCCGACGTTGGGAAAGTAGCCGCTGCCCATGTCGCTCCGGGTCTTCCCCGAGACTGTGTCCGAATCGAAAATCTCGCCCCAGAAGCCGATGTGGTCCGCGTGATCGCCCAGGGTCGAAAACACGCTCTGGTTGCCCATGAACAGCGAGGCAGGGTAATACCCGACCCAGCGGCCCTGGCACGCGAGCCACCAGTTGTCACGGTAGAGCTGATACTTGATCGTTATCTTTCGCTGGTCGCCGCCGCGCACGCTATACGGCGTGAAGGTCGTGCCTGGGAAGATCACGTCGTCGTACTGCACGAATCCGTCGACGTCCAGGTTATAGCCACCCTGATTGTCGTCGTCGTTGCTGTAGCCGTTGGTGGTGTAATAGACGAACAGGTGCGGCACCCAGTCGCCGGTGATGTCCTGGAACTCCTGCCATCCCGCCTCGACGGTCTGCTTGAATCCCAGGTCGCTGTTGCTGAGGCCGATCTGGATCAGGGAAAAGTCGTCCGACGTCTCGGTGTAGGGATCGAAGCAGCTGAGCTGTCCGTCCCCGCCAAAGCACGTGACGAACTGGCCCGAGTACCCGTAACGATGGCTGCCGCCGTCCTCCGGCGCGGCCAGCGTCAATTGCGATGAGCGGAGGATCCGGTGACCCTGCGTCTTGGACAGGTATTTCTTCAGAGACCGTGTGAAGCCCAGCGCCTCGAGCTTCTTGCGCATGACGGGAACCGTACCCTTGGGGCCGCGCTCGACGTCGGCGGATTGCAACTCGGCCTTCGCGAAGTCGTCTTCCCCAGGCCCACCCTTCGTCGAGTGGGCTTGGCCGGCCTCCGGGTGCGGTGGCGGGCTGGCAATCTGGCCCCTGGGGTGCTGCGATTCGATAGGGATCCAGTCCAACGTCTGCCCACGCGGCGTCGACGTCGACGCGACGATCTTCATGCGCGCGCGCCGGGCCTCGAAGTAGCGGGTGATTTCCAGGCGGTTCCGCTCGTGGTCGATCGGCGGTCGCACCAGGTGCCGGCGCTCCTGCTTGCGGTTTTCGTATTTCTCGTCGTTGCGGAACGGTCCCCAATGATCGTGATCGCCCATCGCTCGCCCTCCAACAATCAGGAACGGACCGCGCGGCGAATCTTTGCGTCCGACGTCCGGTGTTTGACTCTGTGAGCCTAGTCATAGGCGCGCCAGCGCTAGTCACACGGGGCGCCTTCCCCTAGTCATAGGGCCGAGCGGCCCCAGGTCATACGAAACGCGACCGTCGATCGAAAGAATCGTCGTAATTCTCTGCGCTTTCGACTGATTCGGTCGTCGGCACACCGCTTGCTCTACTGGGAATCGTCCTCGCAGTGAGGACCCAAAAAGGTCCGAGATTCCAGGGGAGAAACGAAAATGAAAACGAGCAAGATTCAGGCGAAGAAGAGCTGGACGGTCACGCTGAGCGCGCTCGCGATTGCCGCCGCCACCTTCGCGATGGTTGGTAGCACGCAGGCCGCCTTGACCGCGAATGGCCTGGCCACCACCAACGGCCTGTCGAGCATCAACGGCCTGGCCACCACCAACGGCCTGGCGACCACCAACGGTCTGGCGACCGCCAACGGTCTGGCGACCACCAACGGCCTGGCGACCACCAACGGCCTGGCCACCGCCAACGGCCTGGCCACCGCCAACGGCCTGGCGACCGCCAACGGCTTCTCCGCTCCCGCCAGCCTCTGGATCTCGGCCGGCATCGAC
>DATLVT010000297.1:0-3595 GCA_035577105.1 Polyangia bacterium | reverse complement strand
CCGCCGCGGCCGCCAGCTCGACTCTTCGTTTGTGGCGGCGCCAGGCCTTGACCACCAAGATCACGGCCGCCAGCAGGACCGCGATCAGGATGCCGTGCTCGGTTCGCCGCGCGTATTTCACGACGTAGTCAATCTGGCTGCCGAACAACCATGCCGAGTACACCAGCACCGGCACCGAGAACAGCGCCGCCGAAAAGTCATAGATCAGGAACACCGACGGGCGCAGGTGCAAGGTGCCGGCGGTGAAGAAGATGGTAAAGCGCAGCCCCGGCGTGAAACGCCCCACCAGCACCACCTTGCTGCCGAACTTCCGAAAGTAGGCCCGCACCCGCAGCTGGCGTCGCGGCGTGAAGTAACGCTGAGCGAAGGGCAGGGCCAGCACCCGCCGCCCGAAATAACGGCCCATGAAGAAGGCCATCGAATCGCCGGCCAGCACGGCCGCCAGACAGATGGCGGCGGCCTTGTGCACATACAGCACGCCCTTGTACGAAAAATATCCCGCCGCGATGAGCGAGATGTCTTCGGGGATGGGCAGGCCCAAGCCGCACAGCAGCAGAATTCCCGTCAGCCACAGATAGGCCCCGATGGGGGTCATGACGGACAGGTGGGCGATGAACCACTTCACGCGGGGGCCTGAACCCCATCCCATAACACAACATCCGGCCATCCTCCCGATGGATTCCGTGCCCCCTGTTGCTCAAAAAAGGTGAAACAGAAGCTGGGGGGCGCTGGCCTGGGCCGGCCCGACTCCTAGAAATCGAAGTAGTCGTCGTCGGGCGGCGGCCCCGGGCGGCGGTGATCGTGTCCGTCGCCGGTGCGGCGCTGTTCTTCCGAGACCTCACGGATGCGGTGCAGGAACCCACGTTCGATGCGGGGCAGCAGCAACACCAGCTTGGCCTGCTGCGCGGGGGTCAGGGCCTTTCGCAGGTCGCGAATCTTTTCGTCCTGCAGCGCGTGCTGCTTGGTCCGCAAGGCGATCAAGCGATCGATGGCCGCGGAGAGCTTTGCGTTGTTGGGGGAAGCCGCCTCGGTCTCGGTCCGCAACTCCCGCATGATGTCGTGCCGTTCCTTCATCAGGGCCAGCTCGCGATCGTCGTACTTTGACAGGATCGGAAACAGACGCGCCGACGTCGCCTGGTCCAGCTTCAGTTCGTCGACGATCTTCCAGGCCCGCAGCGCCCGCATCCGCTCGATGACCTCGTGGCGCAGTTGCTCCGCCGTCCTGCCGTCGCCGGGGATGGGCGTGGTGGTGGGCTCGGCGGCCAGCGCTGGCGCCGGCGCCATGGCAGTCGCCGTCCCCGCGATGGCCGCCCACAGCGAAAGGCTGGCCAGGCCGCGAATGCCCGACGTCATTCCAGTTCCAATCCCAGCGATTGGGTCAGGCGCTGCAATTCGGAGCCGGTCAGACCGGCCAGTTTCTCCAGCGCCGTTCCTTCCCCGTAGTCGTCGATGCTGGAGTCACTGGACGATCCAGCGAGGGCTCGCGTCGCCGCCGTTTCATCCTGCGTCAGCCGACGGCTCAGCGCCCGCAACTCGGTCGCGCTGAGGTCGGCCAGATCTCCCAGCGTCAGGTCGCCGTCGCCCTCGGCGCTGGGCGCCAATGCTCCTGCCGATGTCGCGGCCGCGGCGGGCGAGGCCGTCGCCGTCATCGTGGTCTTTGTCTTTGCCGGGGCGATGACCGAGGGCCCGGGCACCTTCGGGCCGTAGACGATCATCAGCGTCGCCACCGCGCCCGCCAGGCCCGCGCTGGCCAGCGCTGCCGGCGCCCACCAGCGACGGGCTTTCACCTGCGGCTTGCGCTGCGACCCCAGCACCTCGGCGGCCACGCGCTCGGGCAGCGCGTTCCAGAATGCCGGCCCCGGATCCTTCGCCTGCGCGTCTTCGACGGCGCCGGCGCGCATCACCTCGGCGATGCGCGGCAGGTCGCGCAGCTCGCTCATGGTGCGAAAACATTCCAAACACGACCCCATGTGCTCCACCAGCTCTGGGTGCCCGGTCAGCTTCTCGCCTTCCAGCAAGCGATCCTCGACGGCCTGGCAGACGCTGTCGACTTGCGTCTTCATCGACCGCGCTCCTTCGAACCGACCAGCTCGTCGACGGTTCCGATCCGGCTGCGCAGGGCACGAATGGCGTAATGAAAATTCACCTTGGCGGCGCCTTCGCTGGTGCCCAGCGCCTCGCCTATCTCCCGGAAGGACAGGTCCTCGTACACCCGCAGCTCCAGCGTCATTCTCTGCTTGGTGGGCAGATCGTCCACGATGTGCCTCAGCGCCGTCGCCAGTTGGCCGGCCTCCAGGCGGTCCGCGCCGATCGGTTTGACCGGGGGCATGGCCGGTCCCGCCGCCAGCGCCTCTTCGGAGACGAAACGGGCGTGGTCGCGGATATAGTTCAAAGCCAGATTGGCGGCGATACGGAACAACCAGCTGCGGAAGAGGTCCACGCTGCGCAGGTCGGGGAGTTTCGTCATCACCCGCACGAAGGTCCGCTGCAACAGATCCGCCGCTTCGTCATGGTCGTGAACGTAACGCAGGCAGAGCGCATAAACCGGCTTCTGATAGCGGCGCACCAGGTCCGTCAATGCGGCACGGTCGCCCTGCTGGGCTTGCCGGACCAGGATTTCGTCAGTGGCCTCGTCTGATTGGGGCATCACGGAAGGCCGGCGAATGGGTGGCGCCTGCATCATCGCTCCGTCAACACCTCCAAAGACCCTGCAACCAGCGCACCGGTTAGGCCCCGGCCCGCCCGGCCGCCGCTAGGGACCGTCGCCCGGGGGACTATGTGCTGATTTAGACTGCATGATCGCGATCTGGTCTTCCAGCGTCTGCACCGTCGACTTCAAGGCGCTGACCTCGTCCTGTGTGGCAAAACCGAACACGCTGGCGGCGAATCGTGTCGCTTTGTCCATCTCTGCCTTGACGCTGCCGCCCAGGTTCATCGCCTTCATGGCCGCGTTGACGACCTTGGGATTTCCCATCATGCGCGAAAGGCGAGGATCACTCATCAGCCGCATGGCTTGTCCAACCACGGCGTCCTTCACGGTATTGAGCACGGACATGCTCGACTTTTGCCATGCGGCGCGGCTTGCGTCAACGCAAGGGGAGCGCCATGCTGCGTGTGTGGCTGTCGGCGTGAATCGCAGCTCGTCGTGGAGTTTTTTGTCCCTGGTGACGGCGTCGTTTGCGCTGGGTTGGCTCATCGGTCTGGCCGGCGTGCTCAAGGTCTGGAACCTGTCCCACGCTCCCCGCTGGAGCATGTTCGGTGGCGCCGGCCACGCGGCGTTCATGTTGATCCCGGTGCTTTCCGGGATCTTGGTGACCCGAGCGACGGGACGTCTTTACAGCCGAGGCTGGGGCGGCCTGTCGGTGCGGTTTCTGGTGCTGGGGATGTGTCTGGTGCTGGCCGGCGTCCTGGTGTTCTAGCCGGGTATCCGACAGGGATGGCCGGGTGACTGGTCGGACGCCGGTGCGGCCTGCCGATGTATAACGGAGCACGGTGTCGGTCGAAGAGCACAAGAACTATGCCCCGTCGCAATCCGAGGTGCGCGTCGCCGTGGTGACCGCATCGGACAGCCGGACCGCGGAGAGTGACGAGGGCG
>DATLVT010000296.1:0-8628 GCA_035577105.1 Polyangia bacterium | reverse complement strand
CGTTCCTGGTGATGACCGACGCCGTGGGGACGCTGCTGCACGAGAGGCAGCGGGAACGTGGTCTCTCGGCGTTGTTCGGCAGCTCGGGCGGCCAGTTGCTGGGTGACGAGCTGACCGCACAGTGGCAGCGCACTGACCAGCAGCGCACCGCCTTGTTCGACGTCATCGGGCCCGATCTGGGCGGCCTGCCCCCGCCGGTGCAACGGCGATTCCAGCATGTCAGCGCCCTGCTGGGTGCCATCAGCGGTACCCGCGACGCCGTCATGAGCGCGAGCGTGGACGTGGCCCGGGTGATCGAGGTGTACTCGGCGTTGAACGCCGCGTTGCTGTCCGCCCTGGAGGCGTACATGGTGACGTCGGTGGTGGGGGGGGCGCGCAACGATGCGCTGTCTTGCGTGGTGTTGCTGCACGCCAAGGAGAAAGCGGGGATCGAGCGCGCGCAGCTGAGCGTTGCGTTCATGCGCGATCGCTTTGCCCAGGGGCAGCGGCTCTCGGTGGCGTCCCTGATCGCCGCCCAGTCGACATATCTGCACATCTTTTCGGCGACGGCCCCTCAGGCGGGCGAGGAGGCCCTGCGCCAGGCGCTGGCCTCACCGGTGGCGGCCGAGGTGCAGCGCATGGAGAGCGTGGTCTTCCTGGACGGCGACGGCGGCTTCGGTATCGACGCCAGCACCTGGTTTCAGACCATCTCGCGCAAGATCGACATGCTAGGCGACATCTCGACGACGGTCCTGGGGACATTGCGCGCTCAGACCTAGAGGTCGCGCCCGTCGGCATGGACGACCGGGCTGCGCGGCCGTGTTAGCGTGACGCCGTGGCCATCGGTCGCCGGGCGCATCCGCTGCTGTATTTCATTCTGTTCCTGCCCTTCGGCGCGCCGGCCGGGTACGTGACGGTGGCCCTGGGGTATCTGGCGCCCCAGCGCGGGATTTCGGTGGTCGGTTTCAGCGCGCTGGCGGCGATGACCGTGCTGCCCCAGACGTACAAGTTCCTGTGGGCGCCGCTGGTCGATGTCTTTGGCTCGCGCAAGCGCTGGTACCTGGGGGGAACCTTGACCAGCTCGCTGACCCTGGCGGCGATGGGGCTGGTGCCCCTGCAACCGGCGAACGTCGGTCTGCTGGAGGTGCTGATCTTCGCCAACAGTGTCGCCTCCGCCTTCGTCGCCATGTCGGTCGAAGCCATCATGGCCAACGCCACCAGCGAATCAGAGCGGGGGCGGGCGGCGGCCTGGTCGCAGGCCGGCAATCTGGGCGGCAGCGCGCTGGGCGGCGGGCTGGGGTTCCGTCTGGCGCGCACGTTGCCGCAGCCGTGGATGGCGCCGGTGGTCCTGGCGGTTGCGCTGCTGGCTTGCTGTCTGGCCCTGCTGCCCATCTCCGAGCCGGTCATCGCCGAATCCGGCCAGGTGCTGCGGGCCCGATTGAAGGCGGTCTTTCGCGATCTGTGGCGGGTCATCTGGTCGCGCCAGGGGGCGCTGGCGTTGCCTCTTTGCTTTCTGCCCATGGGCGCCGGCGCCGCGGCCGGGCTGTTCTCGGCGGTGGCGCGTGAATGGCATGCGTCGTCCGACCTGGTCGAGCTGATGAACGGCTGGCTGTCCGGCGTCATCATGATCGCCGGTTGCCTGGCGGCGGGGCGCCTGTCGGATGCCATGGATCGCAAGGCTGCCTACGCGGCGTCGGGCGGGATCCTGGCGGCGGTGGCGCTGCTGGTGGCCCTGTTGCCCCAGACGCCGACGACGTACGCCCTCCTGTGCATCAGCTATTCGTTCGCCACCGGGCTTTGCTATGGCACGTTCACCGGCTTTGTCCTCGAGGTGATCGGCGGCGGCGCGGCGGCGACCAAGTACAACGTCTTCGCGTCGCTGTCGAACATCCCCATCTGGTACATGACCCGCGTCGACGGCTGGGCGGCCGATCGCCTGGGCGCGCTGAAGATGTTGCTGGTCGACGCAGCGGCCGGGGGCATCGGCATCGCCATCCTGATCGTTGTCTTCGTGGCGGTTCGCTGGTCGCGACCGCCGGCTAGCTCAGCGCGCGTTTCATGAAGGCCCGCAGCCCCAGGCGCCAGAAGAGGGCGGTGACCGCCGCCAGCGCGATCAGGATGACGGGGATCGGCATGTGCGGCTGGTCGGGAATCAGCACGGCGCGCAGGCCTTCGGAGACGTAGGTCAGCGGATTCAGCAGCACCGCGTACTTCATGGCGGGAACAGCGTCCAGCCCGCGCCACGGGTAATAGGCGCAGCCGAACATGATCATGGGCGCCACCACGATTCCGAACAGCAGGCCGATCTGCGCGCCTTCGATCACGCTGCCCAGGAACAGTCCCATCATGCTGAAGGACGCCGCGCCAAACACGGTCACCAGCACCACCAGGCCGATGTGCCCCAGAGACAGCCCCGGGATGGGGCCCATGATCAGGCGCGCCAGCGGCAACACGAACAGGGCCGCGATGACGGCCTGACCGGCGCCCGAAACCACCTTTTCCAGCGCCACCAGCCAGTTGGCGACGGGCGCCAGCAGGCGGTCCTCGATCTCCCGGGTGAACCCAAAGTCAGCGACCATGGGCAGCGCCACCGACTGCACGGCGGCCAGGGCCAGGCTGACCGCCAGGACCCCGGGCAGCAGCGCCGCCGTGTATCCCCGGTGAACGAACCCCATGCGCGGCAACAGATATCCGAACACGACGGTGAACAGCAGCGGCTGCATCGCCGTGCGCAGCAGAAAGAAGATCAGCTCGCGCCGCACCACCACCGCGTCGCGCATCAGCAGCGCCCAGAATACGCGGGCGGCGCTGACCGGGCGGGGCGCTTGCGGGGCGTGGAGCGTCGTGCCCGTCTGCGGGTACGATTGGTCGACGGGCGCGCTCAATCCAGTTTTCTCCCGGTCAGCGAAACAAACAGCGTCTCCAGCGAGGGCGGGGCCAGCCGGATGTTGGTCACGGCGCGTCCGGCTGCCTGCACGGCGGCGATCAGCGGCGCCACGGCTTGACCACCGCGCGGGTGGTACACGCGCAGGGTGCTGTCCTCGGCCTCCGCCGACAGGACGTCGGGCAGCTCCCGGGCCGCCGCCAGCGCCGGTCCCGCCGGCCCATCCAGAGTCAGCTCGATCAGCGTGCCGCCAGGCGCCTTCTTCTTCAGGACGTCGGGCGGATCGCAGGCCAGCAGGCGGCCGCGATCGACGATGGCCACTCGATCGCAAAGCTGTTCGGCCTCTTCCATGTAATGCGTGGTCATGACGATGGTGCGTCCCTCGGCGTGCAGGCCGCGCAAGATCTCCCACAGCGCCCGCCGCGCCTGAGGGTCGAGGCCCACCGTGGGCTCGTCCAGGAAAATGACCTGCGGCTGGTGAATCAGGGCGCGGGCGATCATCAATCGCTGCTGCTGGCCGCCCGACAGCTGGTCGACGCGCGACTCGCCGCGCTCGCCCAGGCCCAGGCGCTGCAAGATCTCCTCGGCGCGGGCCCGCGATTCGGCGCGCGAAAAACCAAAATAGGCGGCGTGAAAGACCAGGTTTTCTATGACCGACAGGCCGCGATCAGGATTTGGCCGCTGCGGCACCACGCCGATGCGCTGCCGGACCGAGACCGCCGCCCCCACGACGTCCTGCCCGGCCACGAACGCGCTGCCGTCGGTGGGCAGCACGCGCGTGGTCAGGATGCCGATGGTGGTGGTCTTGCCCGCGCCGTTCGGGCCCAGCAGTCCAAAGAACTCCCCTTCGCCCACCGTCAGATCCAGCGACTCGAGCGCCACCACCTCGCCGCCGTTTGGTCCCATGGCGATGGCGGCCGCCGACATCTGCGGCGGTCGGCCCGGAGGGCCTCCCCCGCCTGGCCGCCCACCGCGTCGCTTGCTGGGTTTCGGCACGCGGTACACCTTGCGCAACCCGCGCGTTTCGATGGCCCATTGCACGCGGCGGAATCCTAGCCGATCGCCTCCTGGGATTCCCCTTCGTCGCTGCGTCGCAAGACAGAACGCGCTAGGGTGAAGGCCATGATCCAGATCGCCAGCGTTCAGGTGAACAGCACCGGCAACGGGTATGTGCAGACGATTCGTTCCGGCGAACATACGTTGTCCGCCGACGAACCGGTGTCGAACGGCGGCACCGACGCTGGCTTTGCTCCCTACGGGTTGCTGCTGGCGTCGCTGGGCGCCTGCACGTCGATCACGCTGCAAATGTACGCCCAGCGCAAAGGGTGGACGCTGGGCACCGTGCAGATCGCCTTGCGCCTGCAAAAGGGCAAGGACGGCGAAGGCGATCTCATTGAACGCGCCGTGCACTTCGGCGCATCCCTCACCGACGAGCAGCGCGCCCGCCTGGCCGAGATCTGCGAGAAGACGCCGGTCACCAGGACCATCAAGCAGGGCACGGCCATCGCGACCACCGTGACCGTCGGCTGAAAAAAGTCCGCGCCGCGACTACGGGCCGACCGACATCCAGGCGGCGTCGCCGCTGGCCATCTGACCCAGCCACGCCTCCAGCGTCGTCCCGCCCGTCATCGTGGTGTTCGAATGGCCCAGGAAGGTGTGCGTCTGGCCGGTCACGAAGAAGGTGCGGAAGTTGGGCAGCGGATCCAGCCGATCCGTCTTCAGCGCGTTCAGGTCGGTTTCGAACGCGGCTCCCGTCAGCTTGAAATAGCGGCTGATCACCGCGTCCTGCGTCGACGACAGCAAGGCCATGCGGTCGCCGGGAAACTTGCCGGCGACGGCGGTGGTCAATGTCGACGGGTCGTTGCGACAGTCCGGGCACTGCGGGTCCACCAGGTCGCCGATGTGCCACGACGAGTACCAGGCGGCGCGCTGATCGTCGGGGATGGCGCCGGCCTCCAGGGGCGGCCCCGCGTCGTCGATCAGCAGCACGGACGCGTCGGGGAAGCGGGCCCGGATCGACGCATAGTTCATCAGCGCGCCAAAACCGCCCGCGCTGCTGCCGGTGACGGCGACCTTGCTGGCTTGCGCCCAGGTCGGGCCAATGCGCGTCATGTAGGCGGCGATGTTCGCGGCGCCTTTGTGATGGAAGGGCCGTTGCTGCCCCAGATAGTCATAGATCGCCACGTTGTTGCCGGCGTGCAGGTCGCCCGTGCAGTAGGGGACGAACACGAAGCCATAATCGCGAAAAGGGTTGGTGGGGCTGCTGCGGTCGAAGATGCCGACGTTCAGGGTGGGCGCGGTGGCGTTCCACTGCGCCTGACCGAACGGTCCGTGCGTCGACGAGCTGACGACAAAACAGGTCACCGCATCCCAGCAGGCGCCGCCGCCGTTGAGAAAGATGAGCAGCTTGTCGGCGTCGCCCGGGTTGACCGCGATGCCGGTCGGCGAGCCGTCGTCGCAGGTCGAGTCGGGGAAGTCGAACCAGGTCCATTGCCGGGCCGTCGCGGTCAGCGGCCCGCTGCCGCCGGCGGTCTCCGCCGCCGCGTCACCGTCTGCCGCCCCACCGTCCGCCGTCCCACCGTCGTCGGTCGGCTGATTGATGGCGCTGCCGTCCGCGCCGCCCGAACCGCCGCCGCCCGCGGGCTTCGACTCGCCACAGCCGATCACCAGAATCATCGCCAAAAAGAACGAATATTTCACAACGGCGTCATTGTTGTCGCGGCCCGCGCATCGCGCAAGGGGCCATGGCCCCGGAGATCAGTTTCTGTGTCGTTGTTCTTCCGTTTGCTCTCGGCCGGCCAACTGCGGTAGCACGTTACGATCATGTCGTCATCGGGTCGGATCCCGTCGCTGGACGGGCTGCGTGCGGTTTCGATCGCCGCGGTCATCTCGACGCACATGATAGGAACCCGTAACTTCGTGGCCTCCGTTCCCGAATGGTGGAACCTGGCGGAGTTGGGTGTTCGCGTCTTCTTCGTCATCTCGGGCTATCTGATCTCCACGCTCCTGTTTGCCGACCATGCCCGGGTGGCGCGTGGGGCCACCACGCTGGGTCGCGCCCTGGGCCAGTTCTACGTGCGCCGGATCTATCGCCTGTTTCCGGCGGCGTATCTCTATGTGGCGGTGATCGCCATCCTGACCGTCACCGGGGCCATCCAGGTCCAGCCGGGCGACCTTCTGGCCGCGGCGACCTACACCATGAACTATCACCTGCCGCGTTCGTGGTGGGTTGGCCACCTCTGGTCGCTGTCGGTCGAGGAGCAGTTCTACATTCTCTGGCCGGCCGTGGTCCTGCTGGCAGGGGTCCGGCGGGCGACCCTCATCGCGGTCGCGGCGCTGGTGATCGGTCCTGTGGCCCGGCTGGGGTTCTATTATTACGGCGCCCGATCCATGCGCCCTCTGGTGGGCGAGATCTTCCCCACCATCTTCGACGCGATCGCTTGCGGTTGTGTGCTGGCCGGGATCAGGGACTGGCTGGGGCAGCAGCGCCTTTACCTGTCTTTCCTCAGGATGAAGGCCTTCTGGCTGGTCCCGGTCGCCGTGGTGGGCGCCAACATGCTGGCCCTGCACCCCAAGGTCGACCTGGCCGTCGGGCAGACCGTGGAAAACATCGGCATTGCGCTGCTGATCGACCGCAGCATTCGGTTCCCGGAGACCCTGTGGGGCCGCTTTCTCAATACCCGGCCCATGATGTTCGTGGGCGTCCTCAGCTATTCGCTGTACCTGTGGCAGCAGCCGTTCGTGAACCGGCACTCGTCGTCGTGGATCTCGGCCTTCCCCGTCAGCATCGCCCTGTCGTTCGTGGTGGCGCTGGCCTCGTACTATTTCGTCGAACAGCCGTTCCTGCGCCTGCGCGCCCGGCGTGTCCACAAGACTGCCCCGGCCACGCCGACCGGCGGCGACGGCCCGAAGATTTAACCGAATCGAGGCGGCGCCGAAAAAAGCCTGAAACAAAGGATCGGTATTCTGACGGGGTATGCTGGTGAGACTCTTCCCGAACGGGGATACGCCGGCGCCGCCGACTGGGACCGTTCCGGCGTCTGTCCTGGTCGTCAGCGACGACCCCGAGGTGCGCGACTTCTTGATGGAGTTGGCGATCGAGGAGGGTTACGGCGTCCGCTGCGCCAAGACCGAGCTCGAGGTATCGACGGCGCTGCGCGAAGAGCGTCCCGGTCTGATCATCGGCGACCTGGACATGTCCAACCGCACCGGCGAGCGGGTCCTGCGCGCCTTGCGCCGCAGCGAGGTCGATCGCGACATCACCCGTTTCGGGGTCACGTCGTCCAACGACACGATGATCAGCGTCAGCATCGACGCTTCCGTCTTCTTCAAACCGGGCCTGGACGGCCTGAGCCAGGCCCTGAGCCACCTGTTCAAGAACGAGCGTCCTTTCGGACGCTAGGGCCGGATCGTCATCTGGTCGATTGACCACCAGGCGACCGGCGTCTGACCGGTTTGCTTGATGCGGACAAAGCGGGCCGGCGTCGCGGCGAACTTGATCTTCGTGATCTCCTGGCCGCCGCCGGTCGCGACGCCGGTATAGGTTTCGCCGTTGGTGGACAGTTCCACGGCGTACTGCGCAGGAAAGTCACCGGGACTCATGTGCGTGGCCAGCCAAACTTCGCTGACGGTGGTGGAGGCGCTCATGTCGACCAGGAACCATTCGTCGCCCAGTTGATGATGACCGGACGTCCACCGCGTCGTGGGGTCACCGTCGATGGCGTTGCCCGGACCAGATCCACCGATGCTGGACGAAGCGCTGACCGTCCAGTGGCTGGTGTCCAGGGGATCGATGGCGCCGGCCGGAACGCCGATGGGTTGGCAGCCCAGACGCAACTCGTGAATCGTCCACCAGTAAGTGGGGTCCGACCCGGTCTGGACGATGCGCAACGCCCGCGCCGAAACGGGGGCGAAGGTGATCTGGGTGGTGGCGCCGGGCGGTGCCGGTGACGCCATGGTGACCGTGGTTGGAAAGGTGGCGCCGTCCGTCGACGCCAGGACCTGGTAAGCCCGCGGATAGTCGGTCTGGTGGCCGGCGGTGTTGTCCAGCACCACCTGGGTTAATCGTGCGCTGGCGCCCAGATTGATCTGGAAAAACTCTCTGCCGACCTGGGGAGCGGAGGTTTGCCAGACAGTGGCGGTGTCGCCATCGATGGCGTTGCCGGCCAGGTTGTTTGCCAGGGAGGCGGTGGCGGTCCAGCGGACGTTGAGGCAGCTGTCCTCGAACGTCAGGACCTGGCCAGTCTCGGGGGGCGCGTCTCGCTGCTCGACGGGGAGATCCTCCGCCAGATCGGGCGCAGCCTCGAGCTCCGCGTCGACCGCGGCCGAGCCGCCGGCACCGCCCGTTCCGCTGCCTCCCGTCCCCTCGACGACGCCGCCGCTACCTCCCGTCCCATCGATGATGGCGCCTCCGGTCCCCTCGCCGAACCCTCCGGTTCCGATGACGACGCTGCCGCCGGAACCGCCGGCGCCGCCATCTCGGTTTCCCCGAAAACTTTCTGCTGCTGTGCATCCAACGGCCAGCGCCGGCATGCATAGCAACCACGGGACCAAGCGGTTGATTCGCATCTGGACTCCTGCGGACAAATGGCCGCGGGCAGCGATTCCCTTCTTCGGCACAATAGTACGCCATCTTTCCTGCCCGGTCGCGGACGGCCGTTTGTGCGGCTTGTCATTGGTAGGCGATTGGCGTGTGGTGAGACGGAGGATTATCGTAACGAGTTCTCGGCGGCGGCGTAGGACTAGCGACGTTGTTCGAGAAAACC
>DATLVT010000295.1:0-2517 GCA_035577105.1 Polyangia bacterium | reverse complement strand
GTATTAGAGGGGCGTCGCGGGCGAGGCGGGCGAAGCGGGCGGCGCGGGCGGCGCGGGCGGCGCGGGCGGCGGACGAGGAGGGAATCGCTTCACTCTTTCCGGCGAGGGCGGGAAGGGGTGGGCAGAGCCTTGGCGGGTACGGCCGCCTTCGGATGGCTGCGCCATCCATGGCGACCTCGAACCCTCCGCTGGCAACCTGCCCTGCGGGGCGGACCCCTCCGGGCAGGAGCGCTCCGGGACGCCCCGCCAAGACTCAGCCCACCCCTTCCCACACCAGGTGCCTGCACTCATTCCGCTCGCGACGGTTGAGGAGGAGGGACAGATCACCTTCCTGTCACCTCAGCCCGGGCGAGCGTAGCCCAGCTTTGCTGGGCGGAGCGAGGGGGGACCGGGGGCGTGTGAGCGGCAGCGAGCCACGCCCCCGTAAGATAAACGGCTAGGATGAGGGGGCTTGCGATCGGAGGAATGAGATCGACGACGCCGCTGCCTGTTCCAGGGCGTCCAGGTGCTTGGGGAACAGGTGGCTGGCGCCGTCGACGACCGTCAGTTGCTTGGGCTCGGCGAAGGTGGCGGCGGCGGCTTCGATCTCGGCGCGGGCGCCGTATTCGTCCTCGGAGCCCTGGATGAAGGCCTTGGGCTTCTTGCTGGTGGCGAGGAAACTGTAGTCGAACATCTTCAGGGCCAGGCCGACGCCCAGCAGCTTCTTCACGCGCACGTCGTCGTTGCCGACGCCAAGACCGACGCGTGCGCCGAAGGAGAAGCCGGCCATCCACAGCTGGGTGTTCGGGTACAGCTCGACCAGGTGATCGGTGGCGGCCAGGGCGTCTTCCTGTTCGCCGTCGCCGTGATCGAACTGTCCGGTCGAACGCCCCACGCCGCGAAAGTTGAAGCGCAGAACAGCGGCGCCCGCGTCGCCCAGGGCCCTGGCCAGACGGTAGACGACGTTGTTGTGCATGGTGCCGCCGCCCATTGGATGGGGATGGCAGATGACGACGGCGGCGAAGGGGGCCTCTGCTTCGCGAAGAATCGCTTCCAGGTGGCCGTGCGACACCGGGACGTCCAGGTGTCGCTGCGTGATCTTGGGCTCGTCAGTCAAGGGGCGCGCTCCTCGGGCGGCAGCATAGCGCGATCAGCGCGCGCGGCAGTGTCCGTCGCTGCAGGTTCCCGCCGGCTGGCAGTCATCCGGCATCAGACAGCTGCGCGGCGCGCAGACAGTGGGGCCTGCGCCCGCGACGACCAGGTTGAATCCCAGGGCGCCCACCGGATCGGCGCCCGGCTGGCAGGCCAGCAGCGGATCTGCGGCGCAGTCGGCAGCGCCGGTGCAGGTGCGCAGGCAGCGCAGGTGGCCGTCGCCGAATCGCGCGCAGACGCTGCCGCCCGGGCATCCGGCGCCGGCGGCGGTGCAGGCAGCGCTGCACAGGCCCAGGGCGCCCAGATCCGCGCACTGTCCGCCGCTGCAGGCGGCGTCCGACAGGATCCCGTCGGGCGTGCGACAGGGGGCGCCCACGTCGGCAGGGACGGCGGCGAAGCAGCCGCGCACCCAGCCGCGTGGGACGGCGCTGGCGTTGCCGGCCGGAGCGGGCAGATCGCGGCAGCGCAGCTCCGGGGCGCAGCCCGCGTCGTCGGTGCAGGCGGCCACGCACAGGGCGCGCTGGAACGGCGCCGGCACGGCGGTCGGATCAGCGGAGGTGTCGGTCGGCGACAGATCCGCGCACAGCGCGCCGCCGTTGCAGGTTCCGTCGGCGCAATCGACCGTGCACAGCCCCCGCACGAAGGCGCCGCCGCAGCCGACGGCCGATCCGCACAGGCAGCGCAGGCCGGCGGCGCACTGGGCGTCGACGTCGCACAGCTGGCCCACGCCGGCGACGGCGACGGCGATGAACTGGGATCGGGCCCGCGAGATGCTGCCGCTGGGCCCGGCGCCAACCAGCGTGACGGTGAACGAGCCAGGCAGCGTGTACGAATGCATGGGCGCGCGATCCTTGGACGTCGCCGTTCCGTCGCCAAAGTCCCACAGGAACTGCGTCACCGACGGCGAGCCGATGGGCGAAAACGTCACCGTCAGCGGGGCCGGGCCCGCGCAGCGGCTGGCGCCGAGATCAAAGCTGGCGCAACCGGTGGCGGTGAAATCCAGCGACAGCGGCGTGATGGCGTCGCCGCTGGCGTTGACATCGAAGGAGGCACCGTCGCCGCTGCCGTCGGCGTTGCTTCCCGCCGGCCGATCGCGACAGCCGACGAGCGCGACGCCCCAAAGCGGCGCGATCAACCAGAGCGGCGTTCGCGGTCTGACCATGGTCGCCAGCCTGGCAGGCCGCGCGAAGCCGAGTCAAGCGCCGACCGGAGCGCTGCCTGAAATCGCCGCGGCGATCGCCGTGCGGCTGGCCCGGTTGCCCCGATTCAGTTCATGGCGGGGCAGGCGATCTCGGCGTCGCCGAAGGCGACATCGTCGACCCACATCTCGACATCGACGTCGGAGCTTCCGTAGGACGCCCAGCCGACGTTCACGTTGCGCCAGGG
>DATLVT010000294.1:0-5717 GCA_035577105.1 Polyangia bacterium | reverse complement strand
ACATGATCGCCCACGACGTGATTCGCGTGCTGGGTCGCCCGGCGTTTCATGACACGACGCTGGCCGGCGACGTGGCGTTTCTGGGCGGGGCCTTCCCTTTCGACGCGGACATCTCGGTGGCGGACATCCTGGGCGGGCGGCCGGTGGCGGACGCTGGCCGGCGGGCGAAGGTGCTGGCGATACTGGAGGTTGATCCAGCCTGGCGCATGAACCGCGTCTCGGACGGCCAGCGCCGGCGCGTCCAGCTGCTGCTGGATCTCGAGCGGCCGCTGCGGGTCATCTTGCTGGACGAGGTCACCGCGGAGCTGGACGTGCTGTCGCGCGCCGATCTGCTGCGGTTCCTGCGCGAGGAGAGCGAGCAGCGCGCGGTCACCATCATCTATGCCAGCCACGTCCTGGAGGGGCTGGCCGCCTGGGGCACGCACCTGGCGTTCCTCAGCCCGGGACGCCTGCGGCGTTTCGGGGCGCTGGCCGACGTCGACGAGCTGCGGTCGGCGGCGGGTGGCCCGGCGGCGGCGGTGGTGGCGCCGGGCGGTCCGTCGCCGCTGCACCAGCTGTGCGAGCGGTGGATGCGAGAGGACCGCCGGTAGCGGCGCGTTGATGGCGTCACCTGTCCTTTCCAGCGAGGCCGTGCGAGCGGCGGCGCACGCCTGCCAGTTCACGCTGGTCGGGCTGGCGCGCGCGGAGCCGCTGGACCCGACGCCGCTGCTGCGCTGGATGGAGGCCGGGTATGCAGCCGACATGCAATGGCTGGCGCGGCGGCTGCCCGAGCGTCTGGACCCCGGGAAGGTGCTGGCTGGTGCGCAGACGGTCATCGCCCTGGCCATCGCGTACAAGCGGCCGCGCGACGAGCGATCCAAGGTGGCCAGTTACGCGCGGGGCCGCGACTATCACTATGCCCATCGCGACCGGATGAAGGCGCTGCGCGGGCGTCTGCTGGCCCTGGATCCCACCCTCGAGACCTACGCCTGCGTCGACACCGGTGTGGCCATGGAAAAGCCGTGGGCCGAGCGGGCCGGTCTCGGCTGGATCGGCAAGAACGGGTGCTTGATCAACCCGCGGCTCGGATCGTGGTTGACGCTGTCGGTGATGTTCATCGACCGCGCGGTCGACGTGTACGCCCAGCCGCACGATAACCGCTGCGGCGACTGCACGCTGTGCCTGAAAGCCTGTCCGACGGACGCCTTCCCGGCACCCGCGGTGGTGGACGCCCGTCGCTGTATTTCTTACCAGAGCATCGAGAACCGCGTCGATGTTCCCCTGCCGCTGCGCCGCGGGTTTCGGGGGCGCGTGTTTGGTTGCGACGTCTGTCAGGACGTCTGTCCTTTCAACCGCGGCGAGATCCCGACCGGCGATCCGCGGTTTGCCCCTCGACCGATCGGGCTCATGTCTCCGGCCGCGCTGGCGGCGCTGTCGGCGGATGAGTTCGCGCGGCTGGCGGCGGGGACCGCGCTGGCCCGCGCGCAATTCGACGGCATCAGGCGCAACGCGCTGCTGGCCCTGGGGGCGGCGCGCGAGGCCGGCGCCCGGGCCGTCGTCGAACGCCTGACGCTGGACCCAAACCCGGTGGTCAGCGAGGCGGCCGTGTGGGCGCTGGGCCAGCTGGCATCGCCGACAACGACGTCATCCGACTTGTGACGGCGACGGACTGCGCTACGATCCAGGCTCTGTATGCCCAAACGCCCCGACAAGAGCTCTGACCTGGAGACCCTGGCCAAGCCCAAGGAGTCTCTGGGCACCCTGGAGAAGAGCAAGGTCGAACGCCCGCCCCTCTATGAAGTTCTGCTGCACAACGACGACTACACCACGCAGGAGTTCGTGGTTTACGTGCTGATGAAGCTGTTTCGGCACGATGCGGTGACGGCGCGCCAGATCATGCTGCACGTGCACATCAAAGGTGTCGGCGTGGCCGGCGTTTATCCGTTCGACGTGGCAGAAACCAAGGTGCACCAGGTGGTCCAATTTGCGCGCGAGCACGAGATGCCGTTGCAATGCTCGCTGCGAAGGAGTGACGAATGCTGAGCGAGGAGTTGGAGACCGCGATCCGCCAGGCGCTGGATGACGCCACCAAGCGCGGCCATGAATTCTCCGGCCTGGAGCACCTGCTGCTGGCCCTGATGGGCGACGAGAAGACGGCCGACGTGGTCAAGCACTGCGGCGGTTCGGTCAAGCGGGTCAAGCAAAAGCTGGAGTCGTTCCTGGCCACCGAGATCAAGGTCGTCCCCGAGGACGAGCGCGAGCGGGCCCAGCCCACCCTGGGGTTCGCCCGCGTGGTTCAGCGCGCGGTGAACCACATCATCGGCGCCGGCAAGAGCGAGGCGAACGGGGCCAACGTGCTGGTGGCCATGTTCGCCGAGCCCGATTCGCACGCCGTCACCTTCTTGAAAGAGGAGGGGATCACCCGCCTCGACGTGGTCAGCTATATCTCGCACGGCATCTCCAAGCTGCTGCCGGCCAAGACGTCAGGGAATCCGGGGCAGGGGGGGGGCCGTCAGCCCGCCGACGAGGAGGGCGATGAGACGCCGGCCGATCCGCTGGCCGCCTTCGCCACCAACCTGAACGAACGGGCCCGGGCCGGCGAGATCGATCCGCTGATCGGGCGCGAGGTGCAGATCACGCGGGCGCTGCACGTGCTGGCCCGCCGCCGCAAGAACAACCCGCTGTTCGTGGGCGACGCCGGCGTGGGCAAGACCGCCATCGTCGAGGGTCTGGCGCGCAAGATCGAGCTGGGCGAGGCCCCTGAAGCCCTGCGCGGCGCCACGATCTTCGCCCTGGACATGGGGGCGATGGTGGCCGGCACGCGCTATCGCGGCGATTTCGAGGAGCGGTTCAAGGCCGTGCTGCGGGCGCTGGAAGAGAAAGAGAACGCCATCGTCTTCATCGACGAGCTGCACACCATCGTCGGGGCCGGCGCGGCGTCGGGCGGCGCCATGGACGCGTCGAACCTGATCAAACCGGCGCTGGCCGCCGGCAAGTTACGCTGCATCGGCACCACCACGCACAAGGAATACCGCAGCTACATCGAAAAGGATCGGGCCCTGGCCCGGCGTTTTCAGGCCATCGAGGTCGATGAGCCCAGCATCGACGAGACGGTCAAGGTGCTCAAAGGACTGCGCTCGCGCTACGAGGAGTTCCACGGCGTCTCGTACACGGACAAGGCGCTGCAGACGGCGGCCGATCTGTCATCGCGCTATCTGCAGGACCGCAAGCTGCCGGACAAGGCCATCGACCTCATCGACGAGGCCGGAGCGGCGCTGAAGATCAAGGGGCGGCGGCAAAAAGGCAACAAGGCCGGGCTGCGCCGTCGCGTGACCAGCAAGGAGATCGAGGCCGTGGTCGCCACCATGGCCCGCATTCCGCCCAAGCGGGTGGCCTCCGACGACCGGCAGCGCCTGATGGATCTGGACAAGGAGCTCAAGGCCAAGATCTTCGGCCAGGACAGGGCCGTCGATCGCGTGGCTCAGGCCATCAAGATGAGCCGGGCCGGGCTGGGCGTTCCGGAGCGGCCCATCGGCAGCTTCCTGTTCGCCGGCCCCACCGGCGTCGGCAAGACGGAGCTGGCCAAGCAGCTGGCGGAGATCCTGGGCGTGGCCTTCCTGCGCTTTGACATGTCGGAGTACATGGAGCGGCACACGGTGTCGCGTTTGATCGGCGCGCCTCCCGGCTATGTCGGGTTCGATCAGGGCGGCCTGCTGACCGACGCCATTCACCAGACGCCGCACGCCGTGCTGCTGCTGGACGAGATCGAGAAGGCCCACCCCGATCTGTTCAACCTGCTGCTGCAGGTGATGGATCACGGGTCGCTGACCGACAACAACGGGCGCAAGTCCGACTTTCGCCACGTCATCCCGATCATGACCAGCAACGTGGGGGCGCGCGATCTGTCAAAGCGCATGCCCGGCTTTGGCGGCGGCGATCGGTTCGGCGACACCGACGAGGCGTTCAAGCGCTCTTTCTCGCCCGAGTTCCGCAACCGCCTGGACGCCAAGGTCGACTTCGCGCCGCTGGAGAAGCAGGTGATGCTGCAGATCGTCGACAAGTTCATGGCCGAGCTGTCCGGCCAGCTGGCCGAGCGGAAGGTCAAGATCGACCTGACCGAGGCGGCCCGCGAGTACCTGGCGAGAAAGGGATACGATCCGATGAACGGCGCCCGACCGCTGGGCCGGGTCATCCAGGACGAGATCAAGCGTCCGCTCACCGACGAGCTGCTCTTTGGCCGCCTGGCCCAAGGCGGTCTGGTCCGCATCGATTACGCGGACGACAAGGTGACGTTCGGTTACGACGGCAGCGCCGCGGCCGGCTGAAAAGGCCGGCCGGGCGCCAGCCCGACAAGATCCGTACGGGCGGAGCGGGTTATTGTACCCAGATGATTCCGTCCATCATCGTGCCGTTGTCGAGGAAGCCGTGGGTCTTGCAGAAATAGGGAAAGAAGCCCGCCTTGGGGAACGTGAACGACGCCGTCGTCCCGGTGGTGGTTTCTTTGATGGGGTTGTCCGCGGTGTCGCCCCGCTTTTTCGACGGCGAAAGCGGATGGGTGGCGAAGTCGGCACCTTTCGTGGTGAAGGCGACGGTTGCCCCCTTGGTGACCTTCATACACTTCGGCGTGTACATCGTGTCGCCACCCATGTCGAAGTTCACGGTGGTTCCCGCCACGTACGACGCTTCCGTCGGGCACGGCGGGATGTCCATGAAGGCTGCGCCGCTGCCGCCGGAGCCCGAGGCGCCGCCGCTGCCGCTGGCGCCGCCGCTGCCGCCCCCGTCGCTGCTGCTGCTGCTGCTGCTGCATCCGGCTGCAACGCCGGCGATGAAGATCCCTAGAGTTATTCCTAGCCCGGTCAGTCTCATTTCAGAGCCTCCTGGGTCTGGACCATAGCGACCGGGCCGCCTGCACGCAAGAAGCGACCGCGCCAGCACCGACGGTGTCAGCCGGCGTCGTCGCTCCCGGCATCCGGGACGTCCTTGCAGGCGCCCTTGCTGCAGGCGCGCGAACAGCAGGTCGATGACGTCGCACAGGCAGCCCCCACCGGCGAGCAAACCGCCTCGTCCGGAAACTCGATGGTCACCTTGGCGCGGCCGTTGCGGTGCATGGTCAGGTCGACCGTGGCGATGTGCGAGAGCGCCACGGAGACGGTGGTCGGATCGCTGACCCAGTCGGCGACGGTCGTCGCGGTCACCGCCGCGCAAGCGGCGGCGTAGGCCTGCGCCGTGAAGGTCACCGGTCCCAGCGGGATCCCGGTCAGCGTCGCCGTGATCGGCTGCGCGCTGGGGATGTCGACATCACGCACCACCGTGCGATCGGCTCCCTCGCCGCTGACCCGCAAGCAAAGGATGTCGGCGGGCACCACCGACAGGCTGACCGACACCTGCCCCAGTTCGGCACCGGCGCCGGACGAATCGTCAAACTGCCCGGCGCAGCCGGCCAGCGCGCCGCCGATCAGTACCGCCAGCGCATAGCGCAGCAGCGTCGAAGCGAGACAGGGACCAGAAACCTTCGCTGACAACGTCTTTCTCATTCTCTTCATGGGGAGCCTCCGTTTGTTTTGGGGAACGGAGGCTTTTCGACGGCGTCAAATTGTGGTTGCTTTGCAATCGCTATTCTTCGCGATCACCTGTCTTGTCGGTCGACGGAGTGTGATCGGCGTCGTCGTCCTTCGCCCGAAACGGTGAGTGCGCCGCGTAGAGTTGCATCTGCTCCTCCACCGCCAGCCGCTCTGATT
>DATLVT010000293.1:0-3800 GCA_035577105.1 Polyangia bacterium | reverse complement strand
CGTTCGGGATCGTGATGGTCTTCTCGTCGGGGGCGGTGTTCGCCGCCAAGAAGTACGGGGATTCGACCTATTTTCTCAAGCGCGAGCTGGTCTACGCCGTGCTGGGCCTGGGGGCGATGTCGCTGGCCCTGCGCACCGATTATTCGGTGTACCGGCGCCTGGCCTATCCCCTGCTGGGCGTGAGCATCTTGACCCTGCTGGCGGTGCTGAAGATCGGGTCGCGCGCCGGCGGCGCCATTCGCTGGTTCCGGCTGGGCCCGCTTTCCTTCCAACCCAGCGAGCTGGCCAAGCTGGCCCTGGCGGTTTACCTGGCCACGCTGCTGGCCCGCCAGTCGGAGAAGGTGAAGGTCTTCTCGGTCGGCTTTCTGCCGCCGCTGCTGGTGACCGGAACGATGATGGGCCTCCTGCTGAAGCAGCCCGATCTGGGGACGGCGGTCATCTTCGGCGTGGTGGCGCTGGGGCTGCTGTTCGTGGCCGGGACGCGCACCAGCTATCTGATCCTGGCCCTGCTGGTGGCGGCGCCAGCCGGATGGAAGTTCATCGTCTCGACGCCGTTCCGCATGCGCCGCATGCTGGCGTTTCTGGATCCCTGGGCCTTTCGCCGCGACGTCGGCTATCAGATCACCGAATCGCTGATCAGCGTCGGGTCGGGCGGCGTCACCGGGATGGGCCTGGGCGACGGACGGCAAAAATTGTTCTTCCTGCCCGAGGCGCACACCGATTTCATCCTGTCGATCGTCGGCGAGGAGCTGGGGCTGTGCGGGATCCTGTTCGTCATCGCCGGCTTTGGCGTGCTGGTGTGGCGCGGGTTGCGCACGGCGTTTCGCGCCCGCGACGCCTTTGGCTGCTACCTGGGCTTCGGCATCACCGCCATGTTCGGGCTGCAGGCGCTGGTGAACATCGGCGTGGTGCTGGGTTCACTGCCCACCAAGGGCTTGCCGCTGCCGTTCATCAGCTACGGTGGCAGCTCGCTGGTGGTCAGCCTGTTCATGGCCGGCATCCTGGGGAACATCTCGGCGCGCAACCCGGAGCCGCGCGAGGGGATCTGGGACGGCCTGCGCAACCGCGCCGGCAAATCCGGCAACCGCCGGCTGGACGGCGCCCCCAAGATCGTCGTCGAGGTCGGTCCGCCTCGGCGTTCGCAGGACGCCTGACCATGGCCGAAGACAAGGCTGAGACGCCGGCCGAGCCAACCGCCGAGCCGGCCGCCGAGAGGCTGAAGTTTCTCATCGCCGGTGGCGGCACCGGCGGGCACCTTTATCCGGGGATCGCGCTGGCCGAGGAGATCAAGTCGCGCCCCGGCGGCGAGGTGCTGTTCGTCGGCGCCCAGCGCGGCATGGAAGCCAAGCTCATTCCCGCCGAAGGGTACCCGCTGGAACTGCTGGAGGTCAGCGGCATCAAGCGCACCGGGCTGCGCGGCCTGATGCGCGGCCTGTGGAAGCTGCCGCGGGCGCTGGCCCTGTCGCGCGACATTCTGCGGCGCAACGATCCCGCCGTGGTGGTGGGCGTGGGTGGATACGCCTCGGGGCCGCTGGTGCTGATGGCGTCGTTGATGGGGTTCCCCACGGCCATCCAGGAGCAGAACAGCCACCCAGGGCTGACGAACAAGGTGCTGCGCCGGTTCGTCGACAAGATCTACATCGCGTTCGACGACGCTCGCCACCAGCTGGGCAAGAAGAAGACGACGTTGATCGGCAACCCGGTGAGGCGCCGGTTCGTCGACAGCGCCCAGCATCCGTACACCCCGCAACCGGATCGGCTGGTGGTCGTGGGTGGCAGCCAGGGGGCGCGGGCCATCAACGACCTGGTGGCGGGCATGGCGCCGCTGCTGATGGAACGGGGCGAGCTGCCGTCGATCGTGCACCAGTCGGGGAAGACCGACTATGACCGCGTCCGCCGTCGCTATGACGTCTTGCGCGTCGGCGACCGGGTCGACCTGCGGGCGTACATCGAGGACATGCAGCAGGAGCTGTCGGCCGCGTCGCTGGTCATCAGCCGCGCCGGCGCGCTGACCCTGGCCGAGCTGGCCATCATCGGCTGCCCCGCCATCCTGATCCCGCTGCCCACCGCCAGCGACGATCACCAGACCAGCAACGCCCGCGCCTTTGAACGCGAGGGGGCCGCCATCGTGCTTTCCCAGCGCGAAACCACGTCGGACGACCTGGCCGATCTGGTGTCCGAGCTGATGGCCGACGCCCCGCGCCGGGCCAAGATGTCGGCCGCCATGCGCCAGCTGGGCCGGCCCGACGCCGCCCGTGAGATCGTCGACGATCTGACCGAGCTGGCGCGCGCGGGTTAGGCTGGCCGCATGTTCAAGAAGCGCAACGTCGCCATACACTTCGTCGGGATTGGCGGCATCGGCATGTCGGGCATCGCCGAGGTCTTGCTGAACCTGGGCTATCCGGTGTCGGGCTCGGACGCCAGGGAGAGCGACGTGACCCGGCGCCTGGTGACGCTGGGGGCGCGGTTTCACATCGGCCACGCCGCCGGTCAGGTGGCCGCCGCCGACGTGGTGGTGGTGTCCAGCGCCGTGCACCCCGACAACCCCGAGGTGCTGGCCGCCCGCGCGCGCGGGGTGCCGGTCATCCCGCGCGCCGAGATGCTAGGCGAGCTGATGCGGGTCAAGGACGGCGTGGCGGTGGCGGGCAGCCACGGCAAGACCACCACCACCACCATGGTGGCGGTCATCCTGGCGGTGGCCGGGCTGGACCCGACGGCCATCATCGGCGGCAAGGCGCGGGCCTTCGGGTCGAACGCGCGGCTGGGCCAGGGCGAGGTGCTGGTGGCCGAGGCCGACGAATCGGACGGGTCCTTTCGCCATCTGTTCCCCACGGTCGCCGTCATCACCAACATCGACCGCGAGCACCTGGACCATTTCGGCACCGAGGAGGCCCTGCAAGGTGCGTTTCTCGACTTTGCCGAGAAGGTGCCTTTCTATGGATTGGTGGTGATTGGATCCGACAGCGCGCCGGCGGCGGCCCTGGTGCCCCGCCTGCAAAAGCGGCACGTCACCTACGGCGTGCAGAGCGGCGATTACCGCGGGGAGATCCTGGAGGCCGGCCCCGAGGGGACGCGCCTGCGCATCACCGTGCGCGGCCAGCGGCGCGGCGAGGCCCACGTGCGCATGCCGGGCGTTCACTATGCGGAGAACGCGCTGGCGGCGCTGTGCGTGTCCGATTATCTGGGCGTCGCCTTCACCGACTATTGCGCGGCGCTGGAGAGTTTTCAGGGCGTCGACCGGCGCTTCTCGGTGCGCGGCGAGGCGGGGGGCGTGCTGGTCGTCGACGATTACGGCCACCACCCCACGGAGCTGGCGGCGACGGTGGCGGCGGCGCGCCTTTACGGCCGGCGCCTCATCGTGGCGTTTCAGCCGCACCGGTACTCGCGCACGCGCGACCTGCTGGATGACTTCGCCCCCGCGCTGGCCGGGGCCGACGCCGTGGTGTTGACCGACATCTACCCGGCGGGCGAGGCGCCCATCGCCGGTGTCAGCGCGGAAGGCCTGCTGGCCACGTTCCCGCGCGGCGGCGGCGCCCAGCACGTACCGCGCGGCCGGCTGGTGGCGACCGTCGCCGACCTGGCCCGCGCGGGCGACCTGGTGCTGTTCCTGGGCGCGGGCGACATCACCAACGCCGCCCCCGAGCTGCTGGCGCGCCTTTCGGCCGGCGCCGGAGAAAAGCCCAGCGGAAGGCCGAGCGGAAGGCCGAAAGAATGAAAGGCAGCCGCGCCCCGGTCAGCCCGGCGGAGCGCATCGAGGTGCGCGAGCGTCACGCCCGCGCGCCGCGCGTGGAACCGGTGCG
>DATLVT010000292.1:0-6005 GCA_035577105.1 Polyangia bacterium | reverse complement strand
GCTGGTCCCACGACAGGCCGAACAGCTGCACGGCGCCGCTGGTGGGCTGGTTCAGCCCCTCCAGGATTTCCACGGTGGTGGTCTTGCCCGCGCCGTTCGGCCCCAAGAGGCCGAAGCATTCACCCCGCCCCACCGTCAGGTCGATGCCGTCGACGGCGACCACCGCTCCCGCTTCCGCGCGCCGTCCGCCCGCGCCGGGATAGACCTTGCGCAGACCCTGGCAAGCAATCGCCGCGCTGGTCACGACGGGCGTCGTCGCCTCAACGATAGGCCGCGACGGCGCGACGGCAAAAGCCGCAGTCACCCGGCGTGTGGCGGTGCGTGAACGCGCCGAACTCCGCGCGGCGCTCCGCCTCCAGCGTGGCGATGACGCTGGCCCGCGCCTCATCGCCGCTCTCATGCTCGGGCAGAGATTGGAGCGACCGCACCGGTTCAAACGACACATCGACCACGTCGCCCGATCTCCGCGCCATCTGGCTGACGGCCGGCTCGTCGGCGATGGCGCGTCCAGGACTGCGCGCCTGCTCCAGCTCGACGACGGTGTTGGCGATCCTCAGCGACACAGGAACAATCTACGTACATTTGCTGACAGAGCAAGGAATGCGGCCGGTAATCCTGAGGCACGCAATTCTTGTATTCCCGAACACAGTAGCGTCGGCGCCGCAAGTTCGCGCGGGTTTCAGCGTCGCCTGGAGCAATCGTCCCGGTTGCGTCTATCGGTCGGTCAGATGATGGTTACATTGCCATGAGCAAGAACGACGACCTGCCGGATGCGGCGCGCGCGCTGCTGGCGACGGAGCGGACCGGCGTCCTGTCGACGATCTCCGTTCACCGTAGCGGCTATCCCTATGGCTCCGTCACGCCTTACGCGTTGTCCCGCCACGGGCAGCCGATCATTCTCATCAGCACGCTGGCGGCGCACACAAAGAACCTGCTCGCAGACCCGCGGGCCAGCCTGTTCATCGGTGATCGAGCGGCCGCCGACGATCCCCAGGCGGGCGGGCGCGTGTCGCTGCTGGGCGTTGCGTCGCGCGTTCCGGAATCCGAAAGCAGAGACGCCCGGGCGCGTTACCTGGCCCGACAGCCGCAGGCGCGCGGCTATTTTCAGACCCACGATTTTCAATTGTGGGAGTTCTCGGTCGAGGAGCTGCGCCTCATCGCCGGCTTCGGCCGCATCGCCTGGCTGGACGGTGCCACCATCAGGCGGCTGCCGGAGAAAGGCCCGCTGGCCGGCGCCGCCGCCGAGATCTGCGCACACATGAACGATGACCACGGCGACGCCTTGCAGACCTTCTGTCGGGCAGCGGACCAGGACGCCAGCGGCGCGCGCATGGTGGGCGTCGACGGCCTGGGCTTCGACGTCGAGACGGCGGGCGACCGATTGCGCTTCGATTTCCCGGCGGAGGTGACCACGCCCGATCAGGTGCGCGCCGCCATCATCGCCCTGCTGAAAGAGGCGCGCGCGCGCCTTGGCTAGCGAAGCCCGCGCGTCAGCCGGACACGCGCGTCAGCCGAACACGCGCGTCAGCCGAAGGCCGCGCGTCAGCCGAAGCCCGCGCGTCAGCCGAACACGATCGTTCTGTTGCCCGAGACCAGCACGCGGCGCTGCAGATGGCTGCGCACGGCGCGCGTCAAGACCTGCCGCTCCAGCTCGCGTCCTTTTTGAACCAGGTCCTCGACGTCGTCGCGGTGGCTGACCCGGCAGACGTCCTGCTCGATGATCGGGCCCTGGTCCAGGTCGCTGGTGACGTAGTGAGCGGTGGCGCCGATGACCTTCACGCCGCGCTCCTGCGCCTGGTGATACGGACGGGCGCCCACGAACGCCGGCAAGAACGAATGGTGGATGTTGATGATCCGCCCCGGCCAGCGATCGACGAACGCCGGCGACAGGATCTGCATGTACCGGGCGAGGACGATCAGATCGACCCCGTGCTGTTGCAAGAGACGCTGCTGCTCGGCCTCTGCCTCCACCTTGCGCCCCGGTTCGACGGGAATCATCTGAAACGGGATCCCGAAATGGCCGGCCACCGAGGACAGCGCCTGGTGGTTGGAGATGACCAGGGCCAGATCGCCACCCAGCTCACCCAGCTGGTGCGACAGCAGCAGGTCGTAAAGGCAGTGCGGCAGCGTGCTGGCGAAGATCGCCACCCGCGGCCGCGCGTCGGAGAAGGTCAGCTCCCAGGTGAGATCGAAACGGCCGGCCATCTCGGCCACGGCCTGGGCGATCTCGCCGCGCGGCAGGCGGAACTGGCTGAGGTCCCAAACCAGGCGCATGAAGAAGAACCCGGTTTGCCGGTCTGCGTGCTGATCGGCGTCGATGATGTTGCCGTCGTTGCGAAAGACGAAATCCGACAGCGCGGCGACAAGACCGGTGCGGTCCCGGCAGCTCACCAGCAGTGTGGCCAGGACCGGGTGGTACGAGGCCGGGTGGTCGGTCATGGCGCTCCCGTCGCCGGCGGCGTCTCGATCAACCGGCCGTCCGGCAGCTCCTCGACCGACGCGACAATCCTGCTGCTGGCCCCGTCGGCGCGACGAACGTAGCCGGCGTGTTCCCCGACCTTCACGATGTCGACGGTCTCCTGCCGGCCGGCGGCGTCGGTGCGGCGAATGCGCACGGTGTCGGGCGCGACCCGGGCGACGCGCACCTCGGTCCCGTCAGGCAGCGTCTGCCGTCTCTCGACGGAGCCGGCCACCGTCCCCGTCGGACCGATGTCGAAGAACTCGACGACGTTGAAGATGAGGACGTCACCCAGCCAGGCCACCTCGTAGATCGGGATGATGACCATGCCCCACATGATCAGGCTGCGCAGGACGCGGTTGGGGCCCACGCCTTCGTTGAAATCGCGGACGGCATTGACCAGCTTGAAGTGACCGTAACAACCGGTCGACGTGGTCGACGCGATCAACAACAACAAGGCGAGCGCCAGGCGGGCGGTCGTCGGGCGCAGTCGGCGGATCATCGTCGGGCCTCCTGGTGGGCGGTGAGCGTGGTCGATTCGACGGGCGGCAGACTGAGCAGACACGGGTAGCCTGCGCTCCGGTCAGCGCGACGCCGCGCTGGCGGGGGCGGCCACGGTGCCGGCGGCGCGCCTGTCGCGAACCGCCGCCGCCAGCCCTTGCAAGATCGGCACGGTGTCGTCCCAGGACAGACAGGCGTCGGTGATGCTTTGCCCGTACGTCATCGTCTTGCCGGGGGCCCGGTCCTGACGTCCGCCCACCAGGTGGCTCTCGATCATCAGCCCCGTGACGGCGCGCGAGCCGGCACGGATCTGCTGGCCGATGTCGTGGGCCACCGCCGGCTGGTTCTTGGGATCCTTGCGGCTGTTTCCGTGGCTGCAATCGATCATCAACTGGGGCGGCAGGCCCGCCTTGGTCAACTCGGCCACGGCCTTGGCGACGGCGTCGGCTCCAAAGTTCGGCCCCTTGCTGGAGCCGCGCAGGATGATGTGGCAGTCGGGGTTGCCCCGCGTGGCCACGATGGCGGACAGCCCCTGCTTGGTCACCGACAGAAACTGGTGCGGGTGGCTGGCGGCGTGGACGGCGTCAATGGCGATCTGGATGTTGCCGTCCGTGCCGTTCTTGAAACCGACCGGGACCGACAGACCGGAGGCCAGCTCGCGGTGCACCTGGCTTTCGGTGGTGCGCGCCCCGATGGCGCCCCAGCTGACCAGGTCGGCGATGTACTGGGGCGTGATGGTGTCCAGGAATTCGCAGCCCGACGGCAGGCCCATCTCCGCCAGGTCCAGCAGCAGGCTGCGGGCCAGGTGCAGGCCATCGTTGACCTTGAAGGTGCCGTCCAGGTGCGGATCGTTGATGAGGCCCTTCCACCCCACGGTGGTGCGTGGCTTTTCAAAGTAGACCCGCATGACCACGCACAGGGCGTCGCTCACCTCGTCGACAAGCCGGCGCAGGCGCTGGGCGTACTCGCGGGCGGCCGCCACGTCGTGGATGGAGCATGGGCCGACCACCACCACCAGGCGATCGTCCCGGCCGCGCAGGCTGCGGGCGATGGCCTCACGGCTCTCGGCAACAGTGGTGGACGCCGCCTCGGACAGGGGCAGGTCCTCCATCAGGATGGCCGGGGGAATCAGGGGGCGGATCTTCTCGATGCGAAGGTCGTCGGTCGCGTGCAGCATGATCTGCGGCGAAATTTAGCGTCTTTACGAAAAATTTGCTCGCCGCCGGCGCCCCCGACCATCGCCCCACAAAGACAGATGAAAAATTTGACGTCTGGAACCCCGGCCCTAGTGTGGAAAGGCAAGGGAGGGCCCATGGATTTCATCCAGGCGCGAGAGATGGTCCACTTGCGATACGAGCTGCGGCGGCTGCTGGCCGAGCAGCGACTCGACGAGGCGCAGCCGCTGCTGACGCGTCTGCGGGTGCTGGCGGAGGCGCACGAGGAGGAACGGCAGGTGCTGATGCCCGAGATCGCCCGCTGGGAATGTAGCTTCGCCCGCTAGCAACGGCTGCAGAGCCGCGTCAGGTTCGACCGCGTGGCAAGGCCGTGCCCCGCAGGCCCGTGTGCTGCGTGCGCAGCTTGCCGCCCGGGGCTCGCGGGTGCCGCGGCGCGGATTCGCTGCGCGGTTGATGGCGCGGAATCAGATGCTGGGCGCTGCCGCCGATCAGGTCGGCCCGCCCCATTCGGGCCAGCGCTTCCCGCAGCAGGGGCCAGTTGGCCGGATCGTGATAGCGGAGAAACGCCTTGTGCAGGCGCCGCACCTTGAGACCTTTGGGGATGAACACGTCCTCTGACCGGCGGCTCACCCGGCGCAGCGGGTTCTTGCCGGAGTGGTACATGGCCGTCGCCGTGGCCATGGGCGACGGCAGGAAGGCCTGGACCTGGTCGGCGCGAAAACCGTTCTGCTTCAGCCACAGGGCCAGGGCCAGCATGTCCTGGTCGGTGGTGCCCGGGTGCGAGGCGATGAAATACGGGATCAGATACTGCTTTTTTCCCGCCTGCTGCGAGTATTTATCAAAGAGACGCTTGAACTTTTCGTAAGAGCCGATGCCCGGCTTCATCATCTTCGACAGCGGGCCGGACTGGGTGTGCTCGGGGGCGATCTTCAGATAGCCGCCGACGTGGTGGGTGGCCAGCTCGCGCACGTAGGCCGGCGACGTGGCCGCCAGGTCGTATCGCAGGCCCGACGCGATGAGGATCTTCTTGATACCGGGGATCTGCCGGGCCTTGCGGTAAAGGCCGATCAACGGATCGTGATCGGTCAACAAGTTGGGACAGATGTCCGGGTAGACGCAGGACGGAAGGCGGCAGGCCGCTTCGATCTTGGGGCTCTTGCAGTGCAGCCGGTACATGTTGGCGGTGGGTCCACCCAGGTCGGAGATGACGCCGGTGAAACCGGGCACCGTGTCGCGAACCGTGGCGATCTCGCGCAGGATCGACGCCTCCGACCGATTCTGGATGATGCGCCCCTCGTGTTCGGTGATGGAACAGAAAGAGCAGCCCCCGAAGCAGCCGCGCATGATGGTGATGGAAAAGCGGATCATCTGATACGCCGGGATGGCCGCCTGGCCGTAGCGCGGGTGCGGCCGCCGCGTGTAGGGCAGCTCGTAAAGCGCGTCCATCTCCGCCGCTGACAGGGGCAACGGCGGCGGGTTCAACCAGACGTCGACGTCGCCGTGGCGCTGGACCAGGGCGCGGGCGTTGCCGGGGTTGGCTTCCACGTGCAGCAGCCGGGAGGCGTGGGCATACAGCACGGGATCGCCGGCCACGGCGTCAAAGTCGGGAAGGCGAATGACCGTCTTTGCCCGATCGGCTCTGGGCCTGGTCAGGCGCAGCGGCACCAGACGCTCTGACGGCGGCGCGGCTGGGGTCGTGGCCGTCGCGCCGGCCGCCGCACCGGTGGCGCACGTCCCGGGACCGGCCTGCGCCTCGACGACGGCGTAAGGATCCATGGGCGGCGACACTGGCCCGGGCGCATCGAGCTGGCGGGAGTCGATCTCGGTCCAGCCTTCCGGCGTTACGCGCCGGACGAAGGCGGTGCCGCGCA
>DATLVT010000291.1:0-6667 GCA_035577105.1 Polyangia bacterium | reverse complement strand
GAACGGATGGTCACCGCCGGCGAGTTCGTGGGCCCGTCGACCAAGGTGGCGACGCTGCTGGCCGTCGATCCTCTGCGGTTGGAGCTGACCGTGCCCGAGTCCTACGCGCAGTTGATTGGCAAGAACATGGCGGTCGAATTCCACACCGCCAATGACGAGAGCGGGCCCCCGCTGCGCGCCACCGTTCGTTACATCGGGCCGGCCGTCCGTCGGGCCAGCCGCGATCTGATCATCGAGGCGATCGTCGACAACCCGGATCGCAAGCTGCGGCCGGGGCTGTTCGTGGTGGCCCGCCTGGATCTGGGAGAGCGCCCGGCCCTGGTTGTTCCCAGCGGCGCCATTCGCGACGAGGGATCGATCAAGCGAATCTATGTCGTGGCCAGCGGCGAAAAGCGGCTGGAAGAGCGGCTGGTGCAGCTGGGCGAGGTGAAGGGCGGGTTCGTCACCGTCCTGTCGGGCGTCAACAAAGGCGAGCGCGTGGTGACGGCGCTGAGCCCGGCCGTCCACGACGGCGCGCGGCTGGATTAGGAAGGCAACCCATCATGCAATGGCTGGCCAACGTTAGCGTCCGTCGCCCCGTCTTCGCGACGGTGATGATCCTGACCATCGCCGTGATCGGCATCGTCGGTTACGGCAAGCTGAACGTCGATCGCTTTCCCAACGTCGATTTCCCGATCATCTCGGTGATCACCCAGCTGCCCGGCGCCGCCCCCGAGGAGGTGGAGACCGAGCTGTCCGACAAGATCGAGGAGGCGATCAACACGCTGGGCGGCATCGAGGAGCTGCGGTCCACCTCGACGGAGGGCGTGTCGCAGGTGTTCGTCACCTTCACGCTGGACAAGGACGTCAACGTGGCGGCGCAGGAGGTGCGCGACCACGTGGGGACCGTGCTGCCCGATCTGCCGGAGGGGACCAAGGCCCCGGTGATCAGCAAGCTGGATCCAGACGCGGCGCCGGTGCTGTTCGTGGCCATGGAGTCGAATCGCCCGGTTCGCGAGGTCACCGAGGTGGCCGACCACGAGGTCCGGCAGGCGCTGGAGAGCATCGCCGGCGTCGGGCAGGTCACCATCGTCGGTGGTCGCAAGCGCCAGATCCAGGCCTTCGTCGATCCCATCAAGCTGCGGGCCACCGGGCTGTCGGCCACCGACGTGCAGCGGGCCATCGTCTCCCAGAACGTCAGCACGCCGGGCGGGGCCATCGAGACCGGGCCCCAGCGCTTGACCTTCCGGGTGCGGGGCCGTCTGGGCAACGTCGATGCGCTGGGTGACGTGGTCATTCGCAACGTCGACGGCCACCCCATCATGGTGCGCGACGTGGCCACCGTGGTCGACGGCGAGGAAGAGGCCACCACCGCCGCCAACATCAACGGCAAGTCGGCGGTCGTGCTGTCGATCCGCAAGCAGTCCGGAGAAAACAGCGTGGCGGTGGTCGACGCCCTGCGGGCGCGCATGAAAGAGCTGGAGCCGACGCTGCCTGGCGGCACCAAGCTGACCGTCATCCGCGACAACACCGAGACCACCCGCACCAGCGTCGACGCCGTTCGCGAGCACCTCATCCTGGGGGCCATCCTGGCGTCGCTGGTCGTGCTGCTGTTCCTGGGCAACGTGCGCAGCACCATCATCGCCGCGCTGGCCATCCCCACGTCGATCATCGGCACGTTCATGGCCATGTGGCTGATGAACTTCACGCTGAACACCATCACCCTGCTGGCCCTGGCCCTGGCGGTCGGCATCGTCATCGATGACGCCATCGTCGTGCTGGACAACATCTTCCGCTTCATCGAGGAGAAGAAGATCCGGCCCATGCCGGCGGCCATCTATGCGACCAAGGAGATCGGCCTGGCGGTGCTGGCGACGACGCTGTCCTTGCTGGCGGTGTTCCTGCCGGTCGCCTTCATGAACAGCATCCCGGGGCGGTTCCTGCGCAGCTTCGGGTTGACCATGGGGGCGGCCATCGCCATCTCGCTGTTCGTCAGCTTCACGCTGACGCCGATGCTGGCCTCGCGCTGGCTGCGGCTGGATCCGCGCCCGGCGGGCGAGCGCAAGAAGAACGTGCTGGAGCGTCTGGTCGACGTGTTCTATCGGCCCATCGAGGCCGGCTACATGAAGCTCTTGGCCTACGTCATCGATCGGCGCTGGATCGTGGTGCTGGCCAGCGTGGCCACGCTGGGTTCGTGCATCCCGCTGGTGCAGAAGGTCCCCAAGGGCTTTCTCCCCAAGAACGACGAGGCCCAGTTCGAGATCAGCGTGCGCACACCGGAAGGGACCAGCCTGGCCTCCACTTATCTGGCCGCCGAGCGCATCGCGCGCGAGGTGCGGGAGTGGCCGGAGATCAGCGCCACCATGGTCACCATCGGCGACAACAACACCAAGACGGCCAACCTGGCGTCGGTGTTCGTCCGTCTGGTGCCGCCGGACAAGCGAAAGGCCACGCAGGATCAGCTGCAAAACAAGGTTCGCGCCGAGATCGTCAACAAGCTGCCGCCCACCTATCGCACCAGCGTGTCCCAGGTGGCGGCCTTCGGCGGCGGCGCCTTCAGCACCGCGACGGTTCAGTACACGTTGACCGGGCCCGACCTGGTCAAGCTGGATCAGTACGCCAAGGAGGTGGTGAAGAAATCCAAGCTGATCCACGGCGCCGTCGACGTCGACACCTCCTTCGTCAGCGGCAACCCCGAGGTGGTGGCGGTGGTCAATCGCCGCAAGGCCTCCGACCTGGGCGTCAACGTGTTCGACGTGGCGGCGGCCGGGCAGCTGCTGATCGGCGGCGTCAAGGTGTCGCGTTACGAAGAGGAAGGGCGCGAGTACGACATCCTGGTGCGCGCCCAGGAGAAGTTCCGGTCCAGCACCGAGGCGCTGTCGCTGCTGACGGTGCCGTCCAGCCGCCTGGGGACGGTGCCCCTGCTGGACGTGGTCGATCTGAAGGCGGCCGAGGGGCCGTCCAAGATCGATCGCCTGGCCCGGCAGCGCCAGGTGACGTTCTTTGCCAACACCATCCCCGGCGTCGGTTCGAACGAGGTCGGCGTGGAGATGGAGAAGATCGTCAAGGGGATGAACCTGCCGTCGCAGTATCGGTTCGCGCCGTTCGGTCAGTCGAAGGAGATCAAGCGCACCGGCGGGGCCTTCATGATGGCGTTCGGCATGGCGTTCATCTTCATGTACCTGATCCTGGCGGCGCAGTTCGAATCGTGGCTGCACCCCATCACCATCTTGCTGGGCTTGCCCCTGACCGTGCCGTTCGCGCTGATCTCGCTGTTGATCTTCGGGCAGTCGCTGGACATCTTCACGATGCTGGGGATCCTGGTGCTGTTCGGCGTCGTGAAGAAGAACTCCATCTTGCAGATTGACCACATCAACCAGCTGCGCCGCGAGGGGCACAGCCGGCGCGACGCCATCCTGCACGGCAACCGCGATCGTCTGCGGCCGATCTTGATGACGACCATGGCCTTCGTGGCCGGCATGTTGCCGCTGGTGACGTCAAAGGGCATCGGCGCCGAGTTCAACCGCGCCACCGCCGGCCCGGTGGTGGGCGGTCAGATCCTGTCGCTGTTGCTGACGCTGCTGGCCACCCCGATCGTCTATTCACTGTTCGACGATCTGTCGGCCTGGTCACGCCGTTTCCTCCGCATCAAACCACGACCGGCGTCCGAGACCGGCGCCGACGAGATTGAAGGCATCCCCGAGGTGGGCGACCACGTCGAGAGTCACCCGCCACGAGAGGCCAAGGCAGCTTCATGAAAACACGAACGATGATCCTGACGGCGGCGGCCATGCTGGTCGCCGCAGCACCGGTGTTCCAATCGCTGGCCCTGGCAGCAGACGAAACCCTCCCCGAGCTGACGCTGGAGCAGGTGCTGACCCTGGCACGCAAACGCAACAAGAGCCTGGTGGCGGAACGAGCCAGACTGCTGCAGGCGCAGGCCTCGGTGGAGCAAGCGTGGGCATCGTTGTTCCCGACGGTGGCGGCGCAGGGCAAGTACACGCGCAACAACACCAAGTTCGAGTTCGGCCGTCCCATCATGGATCCCGCCACCGGGATGACGACGGGGGTGCAGAACCTGCGGATCCAGCCCCTCGATCAGTTCGACGGTGCCGTGAGTGCGACGCTGCCGCTGATCGCACCGGCCGCCTACCCGGCGCTGGAAGCGGTGAAACTGACGGAGAAGGGCGCCGAAGCTGGCTTCGAAGTGTCGGACGCGTCCATTCTGCTCAGCGTGGCCCAGCTCTTCTACGCAGCCTCGATCGCGGACGAGGTTTTCCTGGCTCGCCAGTCGAACGTCGCCGTGGCCAACGCCACCATGAAGAACGCCAGGGTGCGCTTTCAGGCCGGCACCGTCACCAAGGTGGACGTCGACCGGGCCGAGCTGGCCCTGGTGCAAGCTGAGCAAGCGGTGCGCGAGGCCGCCTTCGGTCAGCAGAAGACCTACCGGGCGCTGGCGACGCTGATTCAACGGCAAGAGCCATTCCGCGTTCGAGCGCCCGCCATCCCGGTCGAGCGCCACGATGAGAATGAGCTGCAAATGGCTTTGCACCTGCGGCCGGAGTTTCGGGCGCTGGAACTCAGCGCTCAGTCGGCGGACGCGCAGCGCCGGGCCAACGGCTGGCGATGGGCGCCCACTCTGTCGGCGTTCGGGAACGCGCGCATCTTCAACTATGACAACTTCGCCGCTCAACACCATGCCTGGGCGTTTGGCGCGCAGCTTGATTGGGTGTTGTTCGAAGGCGGCACCCGGGATGCCTTGCGACACATCGCCGCCGCGCAGGCCGAAGAGGCCGCCGCCCGTGCCGATGTTCTGCGCGACACCATCCGCGACGATCTGGCCGACGGGCGCCGCAACCTGGAGACCAAGCAGCAAGGCCTGGCCGTCGCCGAGCGCTCGGTGACGCTGGCCATGGAAGCCCTGGGCCTGGTGCGCGTCCAGTACGAGGCGGGCACCGTCACGCAGGTCGATCTGCTGCAGGCGCAGGACGCGCTGGTGGGCGCCCAGGTGGGGCTGGCCCAGGCCCACTATGACGTGGCGGCAGCCGACCTGGCCTTGCGTCACGCGGCCGGAACCTTCCCGCCCAAATAGGCAAAAACCAGCCCGGTCTGCGGTACTCTCGGGCGCGATGGGAAAAGACGAACGGCCGCGATCGGATGCGCTGGTGTTCTTCGGAGCGACCGGCGACCTGGCGTACAAGAAGATCTTTCCGGCGCTGCACAGCATGGCCCGGCGCAAGCGGCTGGATTTTCCGGTCGTGGGCGTGGCCAAGTCGGAGTGGACCCGCGAGCAGCTGGTCGAACGGGCCCGGGCCAGCGTCAAGGAACACGGCGGCGGCGTGGACGACACCGCCTTCAAGGCCCTCTGCGAAAAGCTGCGCTACGTCGACGGCGATTACAGCGATCCGGCAACGTTCGCGGCCCTGCGCAAGGAGCTGACCGGCACCCAGCGCCCGGCGCATTACCTGGCCATCCCGCCCAGCATGTTCCCCACCGTGGTCGAGCAGCTGGAAGGCGCTGGCCTGTCCGACAAGGCCCGCGTCATCGTGGAGAAGCCCTTCGGGCGCGACCTGGAATCGGCGCGGTCCCTGAATCAGGTGCTGCACAAGGCCTTCGCCGAGGAGTGCATCTTTCGCATCGACCACTACCTGGGCAAGGAAGCCGTCCAGAACATCCTTTATTTTCGGTTCGCCAACGCTTTTCTGGAGCCGGTGTGGAACCGCAACTACATCGAGAACGTACAGATCACCATGGCGGAGAGCTTTGGGGTCAAAGGGCGTGGCAAGTTCTACGAGGAGACCGGCGTCGTCCGCGACGTCATCCAGAACCACCTCCTGCAGATCGTCAGCTATCTGGCCATGGAGGCGCCGTCGCACGCCTACGGCGAGGGCATCCGGGACGAGCAGGCCAAGGTGCTGCGCACGGTGCGCCCGCTCAGCGTCGACAACATGATCCGCGGACAGTTCAATGGCTATTGCGACGAACCCGGCGTTGCCAAGGATTCGTACATGGCCACCTACGCGGCGCTGCGCCTGCACGTCGATTCGTGGCGGTGGGAAGGCGTGCCGTTCTACGTGCGCGCCGGCAAGAGCCTGGCCAAGACCGTCACCGAGGTGATCGTCGAGTTCAAGAATCCACCCCCGGTGGTGTTCAACGAGCCGGCGCCGTCGGTGGGCAACTGGGTCCGATTGCGCCTCGGCCCCGAGGTGGTCATCGCGCTGGCCGCCCGGGCCAAGACCCCGGGCGAGGCGATGGTGGGCCAGCGGGTCGAGCTGCGCGTGTCGGAGACGCCGGCGCAGGGCGCGGAGGGAAGCATGGACGCGTACGAACGCCTGCTGGGCGACGCCATGGCCGGCGATCCGACGCTGTTCGCCCGCCAGGACGTGGTCGAGGCCGCCTGGGCCATCGTCGATCCGGTGATCCACGGACCAAGCCCGATGTACCAGTATGAACCCGGCACCTGGGGACCCAAGGAGGCCGACGCGCTGACGGACGAGGTCGGCGGATGGAACACGCCACAGTGAGCGCCCCCCAGATGAACAAGCTGGCGGCCACGCGTCTGTTCCTGGTCCGTCACGGCGCCACCCAGCTGACCGCCGAGGATCGTTTCTCGGGGTCGGCGGGCGTGGATCTGTCGGAAGAAGGTCGCCAGCAGGTGCGCTATCTGGCGCGGCGGCTGGCCAGCGAA
>DATLVT010000290.1:0-11540 GCA_035577105.1 Polyangia bacterium | reverse complement strand
AGGCGGGCGTTGATGTCCCCGTCCAGATCGACGGCGATGTCCTTGGGCTGGAATGACGGACCCAGCGTGGCGTTGCCGGAAAGGTGCATGGTCGAACCTTCCAGGGTGACGGCGACGTTCTGGACCTTCACGGCGTCACCGTCCAGCACAAAGCTGCCGGAGGCCACCGCGATGTCGGCGTCAAAGTCCTTGGGGCGAACCCTCACGGGCGAGACCACCTCGATCTGTCCGCGAAGCTGCGGACTGCTCAGCGTTCCGCGCGCGCTGAGGGCCACCTTCAGATCGCCGGTGATCTTGTCGACGCTGCCGCGCAAGAAGGGCTGCAGCAGCTCGAGATCCAGGTGGCCGCTCATGTCCCCTTCGATGCGCTGGGCGGCGCCGTCAAGGCGCCCCTGGACGCGGAACTCGCCCCCGTCGGTGAGGAAGCGCGCTTCGTCCAGCACCACCCGGCTGCCGCTGACCGCGACGTGCAGCGGCTGGGCGGTCTGGATGCGCACCCGCTGGAACGACGTCTCACCGTCGGCGCCGTCCACGGCGCGGGCGATGGACAACCACAGCTCGGGCAGCAGCGCGTCGACGGACAGCGGACGCCCCGGCTCCAGATCCACGGTGACCCGGCCCGAGGCCACGCCGCGCCCGTCGCCAAAGCCGACCAGCTCGGGAATCAGCGCCTCCAGCGCCACGCGCTGGAACTCCATGGTCCCGTGCACGGCAGGACCGAGGGGCCCCAGGGCCACGCGCCCGTGAATGCCGAACCGGTCGAACAGCGTGCCGTCGATGCGCACGGCGGGACCGGACTTTTCGTCGACAGGCTGCAGGGTCAAGCTGCCGGCGCCCAGGGCCACGCCCCGGGCCACGATGTCCGCCAGTTGCACGGTGCCGGACAGGAGCGGACGCGCGGTGGTGCCACCGACGTGCAGGCTGGCGTCGACTGTCCCGGTCAGCGGGACACCGCCGTCGGCGACGCCGGGCAGGGCCTGGATGGGAATCTTCTTGAGGAGCACGTCCAGGTTCAAGGCGTTCCTGGCCAGGGCCAGCGTGCCGGTGACGTCCAGGCTGCCCCCGGCTTTCAGAGCGACGTGCAGACCGCGGATGGTGGCGACGTTGCCGGCGAATCCGGCGTCGATGGGGCCAACCACATAGCTGGTGCCCTGAAACTGCACCGCGGTCCCGGCCGGCACGTGAACCTCGGCGTCGATGGCGTCGACGGGACCGTGGGCCTTGACGTCCACCGACACCCGGCCGCGAAGGTCGTCGCGGCCGGCCAACTGGGCGACGTCCAGGTTGCGCGCCGCCAGGTTCGCGGTGATCACCGGCGAACGCAGCATGTGGCGCGTGTTCTTCCTGTACAGTTCGATCTGACCGCTGGCCGCCAGCGTGCCACCGAACAGCGCGCCCGACAGCGAATCCAGGCGGCCGCTGCCGTCGCGCAGCCCGAACCGCGCCTTCAGCTCGGGGACCGTGCGACCGCCTCGTCCCAGCCCGTGCACGACGGCGTCGCCTTCGACAATCGGTTGATCCAGCGTCCCGGCCGCCGTCGCCGACAGCCGGGCGTCCTTGGCCCAGCGGGGGAGGCCCAGGCTTTCCAGCACGCGCCCCAGATCGAAGGCGATCATCTCCACCCCCAGCTTGACCAGCTTGCGCTCCAGCTCCAGCGAGCCCTTGGCGGTGGCCGTGGCACCCGGGATCTCCACCGACAGCCCGCTGGTGCGCGCCTCCTCGGGCGAGACGCGCGCGTTGCCGTGCAAGCGCACCGTCCGCGGCAAGCCGCCCGCCCGCGTGCGGGCCAGGGTCAGATCCACGGGGTCGATGGTGGCCGACTTGCGCGCCAGATCCCCGCGGGCGACCAGCTTTCCGCTGACGGCGCCGCCGGCCATCGTGCGCAGGCCCGCCGGCAGGTAACTCTCGGTCCGGAACTCGCGCAGCTTGAGGTCGGCGTCCAGCTTCAGCGTCTCGGTCGAGAGCCGCGCGTTCAAATCCAGGCGGCCGCCCGCCGGTGATCGCAATCCAAAGTTGTTCACGCCGACACGCCCGGCCTCCGCGTCGAACGCCAGATCAAAGCCAACGCCGTCGGCCCGGTATTGATCGTAAACCGCATTCAGGCCGGCGAACTTCGCCGCCACCTTCAGCTTGGCGAAGGTGTCCTTGAGATCGATGACGATGTGGCTGTCACTGGTCTCGTCGCTGACCGCCAGCCCCTCGATGCCCTTGCCGGCCACCACGGCGGTCAACGCGTCCCCCGGCAGCGCCAGATCAGCGTGCAGGGCGATGCCCGGGATGGACGTCTCCCCGTAGATGCCGGTGAAGAACCCTTTGCCCGACAACGTCGACTTGCCGGTGGTGGCCGCCACCAGATCCAGAAAGATGTCGTCGGGGTGCTCCTGGGTGGTGGCCACCCGGTTGATCGTCACCTTGTCGAAGGGCAGCTGGTTATCGTCCAGGATGCGCAGCCAGCCGCCCCCTTCGGCCACCACCGGGGCGGCGTCGAAGCCAAAGATGGGATGCCTGGGATCGACGGTCGATTGAATCAGCGAGGCCGTGGCGCGCGCGTGGCGCAGCTCGAGGCCCCACGACCCGGGAAAATCGAAGAGGGCGTTCAGGTCGTCCAGCTTGGCCCCGACGATCTGGAAAAAGCTGCCCGGCTTGTCCTTGGCCGCCGGGGCCGGCACCGGCGGGGGCGTCTTCGACGCCAGCGCCGCCAGAAACCCGATGGCCGGCTCGCCTTTCATCTGGGCGAACCGCCAGGTCGCCTTCGGCACGTGCAGATCGTGGATGGAAAAGCTGCCGCCGATCAGCGTGCGCAGCTTGACCCGCGCATCCAGGTGCGGAACGTCCAGCACCACCGTCCCCTCGGGATCGATGATGCGCAGTCCGTCCAGGGAGATCGGGCTGGGCGCATCGGTGGCCAGATCGACCAGCGCGCGCAGGCTCCAGGTGATCCCTCCTAGCTCCAGCTTGCCGCGATTCTCAGGCAGCGCCCCCTCCACCAGTTTTCCCAGGCGCGGCCCCTGCAAGACCACCGACGCCGCCAGCACGGCGACCGCCACCAGGCCCAGCACGCCCGCAGCAGCATAGCGAATGACCTTGGCGACGGTGGGGCGGGGCACGACCACCCATCACTTTGCCACAGAGCTGTCGGCGCGGCCCAGGACGCAGCCCTGGTCGTGGTGGGGGCCGATTGGGTGTTGTAGGGTACGGAAGGCATGAGCGCGTCCCCGTCAACCACCGCCAAACCGACCCTGTACATCCTCGACGCGCTGAACTTTCTTTTCCGGGCGTTTCACGCGCTGCCGCCCCTGACCACGCGCAAGGGGATCCCCACCGGCGCCATCTATGGCCTTTGCCAGATGCTGCTGAAGATCGAACGCGAGAACCGACCGACCCATTTTTGCGTGGTCTTCGACGCCCCCGGCGAGAACTTTCGCAACAAGATCTTCCCGGCGTACAAGGCCCATCGCCCCCCCATGCCACCCGAGCTGGCCACCCAGGTCGCGCTGGTCCACACCGTCATGGGCGCCTTCGGCATCACCACGCTGTCGGTTCCGAACTTCGAGGCCGACGACGTCATCGCCACCGTGTCCCGGCTGGCGGTCGAGGCGCAGATGGACGTGGTGATCTGCTCGTCGGACAAGGATCTGATGCAGCTCTGCTCTGAATCGGTGGCCATGCTGGACACCATGAAGAACCGCCGCCTGGGGCCGGCCGAGGTCCAGGAGAAATTCGGCGTGCCGCCCGACAAGGTCGGCGACGTCCTGGCACTGATGGGCGACGGCATCGACAATGTCCCTGGCGTCGAGGGCATCGGCCCCAAGACGGCGTCCGAGCTGATCAACAGGTTCGGTTCGCTGACCGAACTTTTGAACCGTGTTGGCGAGGTGAAGGGCAAGCGGGGCGAAGCGCTGGCCGCCTCGCGCGAGCTGGTCCTGACCTCGCGCGAGCTGGTCCGGCTGCGTGACGACGTCGTCCTGCCCAAGACGCTGACGGAATTGCACCGGGTCGATCCCGACCGCGCCCAGCTTCGCGAGCTGTTCACGGAGCTGGAGTTCACGCGCCTGCTCGATTCGTTGAACACCGGCGGCGCCCAGACGCAGACCCTGACCACCAGCCTGAAGACCGAGCCGCGGCCCGCCGCGACTGGCGAACCGGACCTCTTCTCCAAAACTGGTTCGACCGCCACCGCCACCGCTACCTCCACCGCTACCGCCACCACGCCAGACACCCAAACGCCCACGTCGCCGCCCGGGCCGGTCGTGGCCGCGCCGCCGGTCGTGGCGTTGCCTCCGCCCCGACCGGCCCGGGTGATCCTGGAGCGCCAGGCCCTGCAGCATCTCGCCGCCGAGATCGCCCAGGCCGGCGCCGTCGGACTGGCCGCGCTATACGACGGGCCGTCGGCGGTGAACGCTGACCTGGTGGGACTGGCATTGGCGCTGCCGGACGGGACCCGCGCTTACCTGCCACTTTGCCACCGCTACCTGGGCGTTCCCGCCTGTCTCCCCGAGGCAGACGCCCTGGCCGTTCTGGGGACCGTCCTCGGCGACCCAGCCGTCCGCAAGCACGGGCACGACATCAAGACCGTCGAGGTGCTGCTGCACCGGCGCGGCATCACCCTGGGCGGCCTGACGTCGGATTCGATGATCGCCGCGTACCTGCTGGACGCCTCGCGCACCCGTTACGACCTGGAGGTGATCGCCGCCGGCGACGGCAGCGGCGGCGCCGGCGACGTGCAGTCGCGTCCGACCTGGCTGGGCACTGGACGCACCCTGCGCCGGGGTGGCGACGTCCCCGTCGAGGAAGCCGCCCGCTACCTGGCCGCCGAGGCGGGCGCCGCGCTGGCCCTGGCCGCGCCGCAAAGCCAGCTGCTGGCCACGGCCCGCCTGGGCGATCTCTACACGCAGATGGAGCTGCCCCTTTCGCACGTCCTGGCCAAGATCGAGTGCCGCGGCATCCGCCTGGACGTCGATTACCTGCGCAGCCTGGGGAACGAGGTCAGCACGTCGCTGCTGGCGCTGGAGAAGGAAATTCACGCCATTGCCGGCGGGCCCTTCAACATCAACTCGAACAAACAGCTGGCCGACGTCCTCTTCGGCAAGCTGGGCCTGCCGGTCGTGCGCAAGACGAAGACGGGCGCCTCCACCGACGCCGACACGCTGGAAGAGCTGGCCGCCCTGCACCCGGTGCCGGCGAAGATCGTCGAGTATCGGATGCTGGCCAAGCTGAAGGGCACGTACATCGACGCGCTGCCGGCGCTGGTCGATCCCAAGACCGCCCGCCTGCACACCTCGTTCAACCAGGCCGTGGCCGCCACCGGCCGGCTGTCATCCAGCGATCCCAACCTCCAGAACATCCCCATTCGCACGGAGGTGGGTCGCCGCATCCGCAAGGCCTTCCTGGCCAAACCCGGCTTCGTCGTCGTATCAGCCGACTACTCGCAGATCGAGCTGCGCATCCTGGCCCATTTTTCCGAGGACCCGGCGTTCCTGGACGCCTTCCGGTCCGGGCAGGACATTCACCTGCGGACCGCCGCCGAGGTGTTCCAGATTCCGCCCGGATCGGTCACGTCAGAGCACCGTCGCATCGCCAAGGCCATCAACTTTGGTCTGGTGTTCGGGCAAAGCGACTACGGTCTGTCACAGGTGCTGCGCATCCCGCGCGCCCAGGCCCGCGAGTACATCGACAGCTATTTCCGACGTTACGCCGGCGTGCGCGCGTACATGGAACGGGCCATCGCCGAAGCGCGCACCACCGGCGAGGTGGGGACGTTGCTGGGGCGGCGGCGGCCCTTGCCCGAGATTCACGCCGCGCGGGCGCAGGATCGGTCGTATGCCGAACGGATCGCCCGCAACACCCCCATCCAGGGTTCAGCCGCCGATCTCCTCAAGCTGGCCATGATCAAGGTCGAAGCGGGCATCGAAGCCCCCGGCTCGCCGGTCACCGAGGCGGCACTGCTGTTGACGGTCCACGACGAACTGGTGTTCGAGGTGCCGGAAGGGCAGGTGGAGACCTTTCGCCCCTGGATCAAGAACGTCATGGAAACCATTTACCCCCTGAAAGTTCCGCTGGTTGTCGACGTAGGGGCGGGCCTTACGTGGGGCGACGCCCACGGCGGCTGAGGGGAGACAAAAGTTCATGGGGCGGCGAGATTTGTGGGTATGATGATCTGTTTCAATGCGACGCCGCGTTTCCCTTCTGACGCTGTGCTCGGCCCTCGGAATCTTCGCGCTCGGCGCTGCCTGCCGCCGCGTTTCTGATCGCCCGATCGACGACCCGTCCTTGCCCGGGGCCGGCGCCGGCAAGGAGACCGGTCCCGGCACCACGGGCGCGGCATCGGGTGCCAGGACCGCAAGCAAGAACGGCACAGAGTCAGCCAGCAACGGCGATGATCCATCGGACCCCAAGGCCGCCGCAAAGGAGACGCCGCCGCGCCCCTTGCACCGCTGCTTTCCAGAGCGTCCCTCGTGGATCGATGCCGCGGTGGCCGATCTGCTGGATCGGGCCGGCGAGCTGTTCGACGCCGCCGACTTTGACGGCGCCCTGGCCTGCGCCGAGGAAGCCGCCCGTCAGGCTCCCCGCTCCGTTGAGGCGCACCACAACCGCGCCGTGGCCCTGATGCATCTGGATCGGCTGGACGATGCCCGCGACGCCATGTCACTGGCGCTGGCCTTGAACCCGTACGATCCGGAGACGCTGGAAGCGGCCGCCGATCTGAACATCAACCAGCTGCCGCCGTCGGCAGACCGGTCAGCCATCGGCCTTGAATACGCCCGTCGTGGCAGCCGCCACGTCGGCCGCGGCGATTCCGAGCGGGCCGCTCGTCTGGCGCTGCTGGAAGGGCAGGCCCTCATCGATCTCGGTCGGGCGGTCGAGGCCCTGCGCCGGATCGACGCCGCCCTGGCCGCCACGCCAAAGCTGCCCGCCGCCCAGTACGAGCGCGGGGTGGCCCTGTTCGAGCTGTGCCGTTTCCCCGAGGCGCAGCGGATGTTCGAGAAGGTGCTGACCACCACGCCTGATCACAGCCACGCGCTTTATCACCTGGGCCTCATCGCCGAACGGATGGGCAACGACGCCGAAGCCACCCGCCGCCTGACCGAGGCCCACGCCCACGATCCGAAGGCCTTCCCCCTGCCGCCCGACGTCTCGGCGACCGATTTCGCCGAGCGCGTGCGCAAGGCCGTGGCCGCCTTGCCGCCCGACGTCCAGACCGACCTGGCGCAGATCCAGGTCCAGGCCGCCGAGATTCCGCTGATGGAAGATCTGGTCGCCGAGCGCCCACCGCTGTCGCCCACCATCCTGGGCCTGTTCCGCGGGCTGCCCCTCGGCTGGTCCGAGGAGGAGCCGCGCTCGGCGCAGGCTGTTCGCGCCGGAAAGAGCCGGCGGGCCCCCACGTCAGGCGCCGGTGTCGGCCCCGATTCGTCAGACCGCGACAACGCCCGCTGCGCCGTTCCCGAACGCGCCGTCGTGCTGTATCGCCGCAACCTTCTGCGCACCGTGCACGACCCAGCCGAGCTGGATCAGGCCATCACCCGCACGCTGCTGCACGAAGCAGGGCACCTGCGCGGTGAGGATGACGGCTCATTACGCGATCGGGGACTGGAATGACCGCGGCTCTCTCCTTCAGACGTTCGCTCTGCTTGCTCACCGTCGTCGCTGTCCCGTTGATCCTGGGCGCGCTGGCCGGGCGGTCCGTCGCCGCCCCTGACGACGAGGCCGAGACCGAGGCCCGCAAACGGTTTCGGCGCGGCACCAAGCTATTCGACGACGGAAAATTTCGCGAAGCCGCCCATGAATTCGAATCCGGCTACGCCGTCTTGCCGCGCACCGGCTTCCTGCTCAACATTGGCCACAGCTATCGACGCGCCGGCGATCTGAAGAAGGCCAAGCGCTATTACGAGCTGTTCCTGCAGCAGGAGACCGAATCCCCGCGCCAGCGCGCCGAGGCGGCCGAGTACATCAAGATCGTCGACGAAGGCCTGGCCGAACAGGCCAGCGACGATCTGCCCGACAACGGCCCCGCCGTGAAAGAGCGGCTGTCCCCGCGCCCGGCGCCCGCCGCCCAGCCGAACGCGGCGCTGGTGATGTCCAACGCCGATCTGGAAAAGCTGTGCCGCACCCAGCCCGAAAAGACCGTCTGGGTCCCCTGGGTGATCGCCGGCGTCGCCGCCCTGGCCGCCGCCGGTCTGGGCGCGGCGCTGATCATCACCAACCGCTAGTAAGCGACGTCGTCGATCGAGAAGTCGACCGCCCCGGCCTGTGGGCTGGACGCAATCTCGATGACGATTTGGGTTACCTGGGTAAAGTCGAAGGGCGAACTGGAGTTCGGATCCAGCTTGTCTTTGGAAAGCGTCGTCGAGAAACAGAGCCTGTTCCAGGTCCCCGAGGCCAGCGGCACGAGCATGGGACCGATGAAGGCCTCGCCGGCGTTGACGGTGATGCGTCCGCCGCCGCTGGCAAGATTGGCTGATGGCTTGACCCTGGCGCAGATGGTCTTGCCCGCGAGATTCGCGAGCATCGTCGGTTGGAACTGAATGGAGGCGGCGAAGCTTCCTTCCGACGGATAGACGACGCCGGTGAACTGCAACATGCCGTCCGAAGCCTTGACTGAATTCGTCATGGCCACGCAGGACGGACACCCATCGTTGGTGCTCAGCGACCGCCACCCGGCGGTGTCGTCCTTCACGTCGAAGGTCCAGGTGCGCGTCGCCTCGGGCGGGCTGACGATCAGCTCGCAGCCGCACAGCGCGACGGCCGTGGCCCACAGCAGAATCCGGCTCACCATGTTCCCCCCAGCCCAAGCTGGGCCACCCCGGGGGCGGCCGCGGCCCCCATCCGGAGGCTCGTCTTGGTGCCTTGCCGCTCGCCGCTGGACGTCTTCCACAGGTACGCGGTGACACCCGCCGCGACCAGACCGACGCCCAGACCAACGTCGCTCAGCAGCGCGGAGGTCCGCGCGTCGTGATTCGAGCGGTATTCAGCGGCGTCGCAGCCGGCGCTACAGTCGTGCGCCTGCGACAGGGCCCGCACCCCGAAAAAAGCGCCTACGCCCAGCGCGACGACACCCACCCCTCCCATCACCAGCGCGGCGCGACCGCGCGTCAGCAGCGGCGACGCCAAGACGGGCGACGGTTCCTTGGCAACGGCCGTCGGCAGCGTCAGCGACACCTCACGCAACGTCAGCACCTGGGTGAGGTCCTGGCCCGCGTCGATCTTGACGCTGACGTCCAGGTCTTCATAGCCGGGCTTCGCGACCTGCAACCGATGCACGCCCGGCGCGACGACGACGGCCTCGGCGAAAGGCGAGGCGCCCGCCGGGTTGCCGTCGATGCTCACCTGCGCGCCTTCGGGCATGGTCGAGATCGCCAGCCGGCCGACGCTCGGCTTCAGCCGCCCCAGCTGTTTCTCGGCCTCGTCGCGCAACCGCTTGGGGGCGCCCGGCGCCCGCTGCAGAAACGTGCGGAACTCCGTGAAGGCCTCCGCCTCCCGTCCCGGCATTCCGCCCAGCGCCTGCCCCCGGTTGAAACGGAGCATGTCGCTGCAGACCAGCTTCATCGCCTTGTCGAAGTGGGCGAGGGCGGCCTGCCACTTCTTGTCGACGACCAGCCGGTTCCCCTCCGCGACCTCGGTGGTCGCCGCCTGTCGATCCGCTTCGGTCGGGTTGCAGGCCTCGTTCTCGGCGCTCCACGCCGCCCGCCAGGGGTGCGTCGTCATCGCCAGTGCCCAGACGGCACCGACCAGGATCCGCCGAGACCGTTTGTCATCCATCATGATCAAAAATTCGAATTGAGGACCGGTTCGTCCTTCTTCTCTCGCCGCGTCCCCGACACGGTCGCTGGTTGCCGGCGCTCCATCCCCTGCAGGGAGACAGTTTCTCCCGCCGTACCTCGCACCTGCAAGGTCAGCGGCAGATACCCCGGGGCGGAGAACGTGACGACGTGGATGGCGCCGTCGGCCGGCAGGCTCAGGGGCAGCGACAGCTTGCGCGTCCCTTCCCGGGCCTGCGTGCCGGGCGGCGCGTGCTGGATCAGGATCTCCACCGTGGTCGGCTGGTCCGGCTGGCGCGAGGGCGCAGGTGGTGGTGGCGGCGACGGGTCCGGTGCAACGGCGGCTGCCGGTGCGGGGGCGGGCGACGCAACGGGAGGCGAGGCAACGACCCGGGCAGGCGGCTCGGCCTTGGGACGCAGGAACAGAAACAGCCCCGCCAGCGCGCCGACGGTGGCGACGATCCCCGCCGCCACCAGCAGAGACCGTCCCGCAACGGGCCCCGCCATCTTCTCGCCGGCCGCGCCATCACCGAAGGTGGTCGAACCCGCGGCTCCCGGCGACCTGCCTGGCAGCAGCACCGCCGTCCCGCCCACAACCGGCGCCGGCAAGCCCTCCGGTCCCAGCGCCGCAGGCGCCGCGTTCTCGCTGAGCGCAGCGGCCGCGGCCGGCAGCAACAAGGTCTCGAACCGCCTCCGCTCGACGGACAGGAACGTCTCGACGGCGGCGACGATGTCCAGCATCGACGGCGGCCGCGCCGCCGGATCTTTCGCCAGCATGCGGGCCACCAGCTCGTCCAGGACCGCCGGCACCTGGGCATCGACCGCCGACAGGCGAGGCGCCTGCTCGGCGATGTGCGCCACGATGTAGTCACCGGCCAGCTCGCGCACGAACGGGGTTCGGCCGGCGATCATCTGGAACAGCACACAGCCAAGCGAATAGATGTCCGTGCGGTGATCAAGATTGGCGATGCCGCGACACTGCTCCGGCGACATGTACGCCGGCGTTCCCATCACGCTGCCGGTTCGCGTCCGGGGCGTTCCCTGCTCGGGTTGCAGCAGCTTGGCGATGCCGAAGTCGAGAATCTTGACGGTGGCTGCCAGGTCGGCCGCCGGCTTTCCGCGCGCCAGAAAGATGTTCTCCGGCTTGAGGTCGCGGTGGACGATCTGCATGGCGTGCGCGGCGGCCAGCGCCTCGGCTACCTTGCCGGCGATGGCGGCCGCCCCTCGATAGTCGGGCGCGAACCGACCCATTCGCTCCAGCGCGGAGCCCAGGCTCTCGCCCTCCAGGTACTCCATGACGATATAGGCCTGGCCGCCCGCGGGCAGGTCGCAGTCCAGGATCTCCACGATGCTGGGGTGCTGGATCTGCGCCGTGGCGCGCGCCTCGACAAAGAACCGCGCCACGATCTCCGGGTTCGCCGAGAACGCCGGCAGCAACACCTTGATCGCGGCCCGCCGGCGCAGGTGGCGATGCTGCGCCAGGTACACCTCGCCCATCCCGCCCGCGCCCAGGCGACGTTCGACAACATAGGCGGCTATCTGCGTCCCGGGTTCAAGCACGCGCGCTCCCGACGTCGGCGCCGCGCGGCCCGCTTACTTCTTCTTCTTGCCGGCCCCGGCGCCGCCCTCGGGGATCTTGGCGTCGATGCGGGCGCCGCCCACTTTTTCGGCGGCCTTGCCCTCCAGCTTGATGTCCTGGGCCTCGGGCGGAAGAATCGAGTTGCCCTCGGTGATCACCTTGCCCGATTCGTCGGTCAGCTTCTTGTGGATGATCAGGCCGTCAGA
>DATLVT010000289.1:0-35860 GCA_035577105.1 Polyangia bacterium | reverse complement strand
ACGTAAGGGATGCGGCCCAGGCGCTCGCGTACGGTCGATATGGCCACGCCGGGCGCCGCCTGCACCAGCACGTAGGTGATCTGGTCGGGCCGCAGCCGGGTGTAGACGCGCGCGGTGTGGATGTTGGTGAAGATATAGGGCGAGGTCGTGAAGCTGCGGATCCCTTGCGTCAGCGCCACGATCCGGCTGCGCATGCCGGTGATCTCGCGCTGATCGCCCACGGCGCTCATCTCCAGCTTGGGAAACTCGCTGCGATCGACGACGATGCCGTCGATCTCGGACATGCGCCGGGCGTCCCCCTCCACCACGTTCCAGGGACGGAAAAGACGCGCCTGTCGTTCCAGGCCCACCACCTCGACGCCCTGGGCGCCGCCGGACGGCATCTTGAACTGCCCAAAGGCCAGGATCATGCGCTCGGCCCGGGTGACGCCGGGGGTCTCGGCCACCCGATAGTACGTCCGCTCGTCCATGGGCGCGGCGATGTCAAAGTTCTCGGTGCCGGCGCTGGTCACCCAGAGATCCGCGCCTGCATGATCGATGATGCTCGAGGCGTTTCGCATGAAGCCGAGGTACAGGCCGATCTGTACCAGCACCAGAAATACACTGACTGAAACGCCCGCCGCCGCCACCAGAAATTTCACGCGATCATGAAGCAAGATCTTGCGAGCTAGCGTCCACATTTCCGTCTATTTTATATAGGCCCGCTATTGACCGTGAGTCAATAAGCGTGGTAGGCACAGAGCGTCGCATAGGGAGGCTCAAATGATGAGGACTGGGCAGCTGTCCGGGCGCTTGTGGCCTTCCTGGAAAACGTTTGGATTTGCGTTGCTGGCGCTGGCCACCGGATGCAACCAGGCCGGCGTGCAGGGCGACAATGGCCAGGGCAGTGGCGGCCGATCTGGTGGTGGCGGCGGGAGCACCGGCAGCGGCGGCGCCGCGTCAACGGGCGGCAGCACCGGGGCCCGCGACGCGGGAGGCGGCAGCGGCGGCATCACCCCGCTGGCGGATGGCGGGGTCACGCCGACCACCGACGCCAACTGCGGGCTCAGCATGTTCAACCTGGAGCGCCTCCCTCCGGACGTCCTCATTACTCTGGACCGCTCGGCGTCCATGGATGAACCAATCCTGGACCTGCGTTGCCTGACGAAGTGCTCCACCAAGTGGACGGACATGACCTCCGCGCTCAACGCCACCGTCGCGAAGACGCAGGCCGCCGTGAACTGGGGACTGAAACTGTTTCCCAGCGACGCGTCTTGCGGCGTCACCGACGACGTGTCGGCGCCCGTTGCCCCCGGCAATGCCAGCGCGGTGCTGGCGGCCATTATGGCGTCCATGCCCGACGGCAACACGCCCACGCGCCTCGCTCTGGAGGCCGGCGGCCGGTACCTGATGGGACTGACCAGGCCCAACCCTCGTTACGTGGTGCTGGCCACCGACGGATTGCCCAACTGCGGGGGCGGGGGGCAGGGCGGCGATGATGCAATGGCGACGATCATGGCGGTGAAGAACCTGGCCGCCGCGAACATCCCCACGTTCGTCATCGGCGTCGGCTCCCTCTTCGGTGGCGGCGACGCGACGTTGAACGCCATGGCCCAGGCGGGCGGCAAGCCGCAGGCGGGGAACCCATCGTATTACCCGGTCAGCAACGCCGACCAGCTCTCTGCGGCGCTGGCCGCCATAGGCGGTCAGATCGTTTCGTGCACGCTGGCCATCAAGGAGCCGCCGGATCCTTCCAACATCGCCGTGGACGCGGACGGTATGCGCGTTCCGCGCAACGACACCGACGGCTGGGCGTACGGCACGGGCATGACCACCATCGAGTTGCGCGGCACCTGGTGCACGAACTACCAGAACGGGACGCTGAAGAACATCAAGGCAATCTTCGGCTGCCCGGGCGTCGTCATACCTTAAGAATCCGCAGAATCCGCGCACCGCAGGCGCGTCGGACCGTGGTTCTTGTGGCGTCCGCCTCCTTCGCGTGGGCGGGTCCTGTCGCTGCGTGACAGCTTCCCCAGCGGGCCGTTTCGCCGGGGCCGCGTTCGAGATTCTAGACAACGCGAGTTGTGTATCCGAAGCGCAGAGGGACAACGGCCCCGACGAAACGGCCCGCTGGGGGCCCCTCACTTCGCGCCACCCCCCCACGCTACGTCGGCTCGCTCGGGGCAATCGTTGTTGTCTATCGAGTGACACCTTGAGAGACAAAAATCGCTCGAACGTCCGTCATCGGCAGCGTTCGTGCGTAACGGCTGGAGGCATAGAGGAGCGTGGAGGGGTGGGGCTGAGTCTCGGCGGGACGTCCCGGAGCGCTCCTGCCTCGGAGGGTCCGCCCGGAGAGGCAGGTTGGCAGCGGAGGGTTCGAGGACGCCCCGTGCGGCCGCTGGAGCTGTTCAAGGTGCTGCGGAGCCAGGGGACTGCTCGCGATTGTTTTCCCGTTCACCTCACCGCGGCCGCGTGAGGCGTCCGTGCCCGACGAGGCTCTGCCCCACCTCTCCGCGCCCCCGGCCGGAAGGAGTGAAGCTCGACTTGTCACTTGCGAAGCTTTGATAGAAATTCGGCAGCGCAGTTCGTCAGAAAACAGGGCGGCGTTCGTTGATTGGGGGAGGAGAGGAGAGACCTATGAACCGACAACTTTGTTTGATGGCAGTGGCGGCGGCGGCGGGCGTGGGGTTGGGGTGCGAGGGGGCGCCTGAGGAGCTCGGCCAGCAGGCGAGCGCGCTGGTCAGCAGCGCCGCCGTGCTGGGGTTTGAAACCACCAGCGGCTGGAGCATCACCTCGGGATCGATCGCCACCAGCACGACGCACTCGCAGGGATCGTTCTCCATCAAGACGTCCGGCGTGACCTCGGCGTCGATGACCAGCCAGGCGCTCGGCACCCTGGCCGGAGCGACATCGACGCTGGCCTTCGACATCATGCTGCCCACGACGCAGCCGAACAGCACGTACTTTGGCCAGATCGAGCTGCACATCAACCTGCCTTCCCAAGGCGTGTACGACTCGTTCGTCGGCCTCAAGTTGCTGCAGCCGCCTTTTCCGCGGGGCAGCTTTCAGACCATCGAGTTCATGATCCCCAGCTGGATCTTCCAGAAGTTGAAGACGGCCAGCTACTCGGATCTGACCTGGAAATTCTTGATCTCGCTGCCGGCCAGCAACGGAGGCGTGTGGTTCGACAACCTGCGCTTCCTGGGCACACCGACCACCTGGCCGAACGCCGTCAGCAGCGCCGCGTCGGACGCCTGGCTGTCGGCCAACCACGCCACCATCCAGAAATTGCAGCCGCGGGTGATGGTCCTGAACTTTGACAACACGCGCGACAACGCCACCGTGACGACGGCGGTGAACAACATCATTGCCGGCCTCAAGGAAGGTTCGCGCCCGCGCGGTTACCTGGACGCCAGCGCGCCGCCCATGCTGGACTATCAGATCGCCAAGGTCGTCGACCTGCGCGACCATCCGGCGCCGGCGGGGTGGACCAAGAAGACCAGCACCTTGCTGCCCCGGCGCCCCAACCCGGCCGGCTTCAACTGGGGCGTCGACTATTCGCAGTTCTATAACGGCACGTTCGCCGCCCGGTACGGGTTCGCCGATCCCGCTCACCCGGGGCAATTTCTGTCGCTGTGTCAGCTGGCCGATCAGGGATTGGTGCACGACGTATGGATGGCCTTCGATCCGGACAGCGATCCGGGCGAGGCCAGCGCCGCGGAAATCCTGGAATGGGCGCCGGTGTACGACGCCAGCCGCGCCAAGACCGGCGCCTGGGATCAGTGCGCCGGCAACGGCTGCTTTGACAACGACGTCCCGCACTGCACCAGCGCCAGCCTGCGCATCGGGTTCATCAACCTCAACCGCGGTCCCGGTTGCTTCATCCACGGGCACGGCCACGGCATGGAGCACAAGCTGAGCGGCGGCTTTGATCTGCCCTCGGTGGCGCCGTACTTCCGCGAGTTCGCCGACTTCGATCTGAACACCAAGTACGGGTTGCCGTTCGATTCATGGTACGCGCTGCCGGCCGACAACCCCGATCCGCCGGAGCCGAATTCGCCGTGCGACTACATCCGCTGGACCAGCCCGTCGTCCATCGAATGGACCAACGTTCCGAAACCCCCGGTGTGCACCACGCAGGTCCAGCGCACGCCGCTGAACCCGTACGCGCCGGTCTGCGGCAGCGTGCACTTTCCGCCCAACGCCCGCCGCCACTATGACGAATTCAACACCTTCGCCGTGCTGTCCACCTGCCAGGGTTGGCGGCGCCACGAGGGCACCAGCGGGCGCGATCTGGCGCGGAATTTTTCGCTGTCGACCTTCTCGCAGTACAACAGCCTGGCCCCCGATTGCGAGGGCGGGTTCCAGGTCTGGTGGCGGCAGAACATGCCGGGGTTCGCAAGCGGAATCCTGGACAACGCCAGTCAGCCGATGCTCAGCTGGTTTCCGTTTCTCTATTACTAGTGAGCTGCCCGTGAGCGTCTGACGAGGCGCATGAGGGCCCGCCGGCCACCGCGGGCCCTCTGCCTCATGCTTCCCCGGCGAAGGTGTGTTAGGAGATCGGGACGACATGGCAACACTGAAGATGAAGCCCGGGGTGGTTACAGGGGATGCTCTGCTGGAGCTCTTCGCTTACTGCAAGAAGGCCAGCTGCGCGCTGCCGGCGGTGAACGTCATCGGCTCGCACGGGGCCAATGCGGCCCTGGCGGCGGCCCGCGACGCCAAGGCGCCGGTCATCATCCAGTTCTCGCACACCGGCTCGCAGTTCTACGGCGGAAAGTTCCTGGACAACACGGCGCACGCCGCCTCCATCGCCGGCGCGGTCGCCGGCGCCTTGCACGTGCGCACGGTGGCGGCCGCCTACGGGGTCGCCGTCGTTCTGCACACCGATCACTGCGCCGCCAAGCTGTTGCCCTGGGTCGACGGCGTGATCGCCGCTGGCGAGGAATACTTTGCCCGCACCGGCGAGCCGCTGTTCAGCTCGCACATGCTGGACCTGTCGGAGGAGCCGCTGGAGAAGAATCTGGAGGTGAGCCGCAAGTACCTGGCCCGCATCGCCAAGATGAAGATGACCCTGGAGATCGAGCTGGGCGTCACGGGCGGCGAGGAGGACGGCGTCGACAACTCGGGCGTCGAGCACTCGAAGCTGTACACCCACCCCGAGGACGTGCTGCGCGCTTACGACGTTCTCGGCCCGGTGGGCAACTTCACTGTGGCGGCGTCGTTCGGCAACACCCACGGCGTCTACGCGCCAGGCAACGTCAAGCTCAAGCCGACCATCCTGCGCGATTCGCAGGAGTTCGTTAAGACGGCGCGCAAGACCGGCGACGCGCCGTTGAACTTCGTCTTCCACGGCGGCTCCGGCTCGACGCCCGAAGAAATTCGGGAGTCCGTCTCGTACGGCGTCGTGAAGATGAACATCGACACGGACACCCAGTGGGCCTTCACCGATCCGGTGAAGAAGTACATGGACGAAAAGGGCGCCTATCTGAAATCGCAGCTGGGCAATCCCGAGGGTCCCGACAAGCCCAACAAGAAATACATCGACCCGCGGGTCTGGATGCACCTGGCGGAAAAGGGCATGGCGGGCCGCCTGGTCGAGGCGTTCAAGGACCTGGGGTCCTTCGGCAAGTTCGAGTTCTGATCCTGCGTCCCTGACCCTGGCGTTCCCGGCGCCGGATGCTAAGCCTTGCCACCATGGACAAGGTCAAACTCGGTTCGCAGGGCGCCATGGTGTCGCGGCTGGGCCTCGGCTGCATGGGGATGAGCGAGTTCTATGGCCCGCGCAACGATGACGAATCAGCGGCGACCCTCCTGCGGGCGCTGGATCTGGGGGTCACGCTGCTGGACACAGCCGACACTTACGGCATCGGCGATAATGAACAGCTGATCGGAAAGACCATCCGCGGGCGGCGCGACCAGGTTTTCCTGGCCACCAAGTTCGCCAACATCCGCAAGAAGGACGACCCGACGTTCTGGGCCATCAGCGGCCGCCCCGAGTACGTGCGCGCGGCCTGCGACGCCTCGTTACAGCGCCTCGGCGTCGATCACATCGATCTCTACTACCAGCACCGCGTGGATCCGAATACGCCCATCGAGGACACGGTGGGGGCCATGGCCGACCTGGTGAAGGCGGGGAAGGTGAAATACCTCGGCCTGTCCGAGGCGTCACCGACCACCATCCGTCGCGCGCACAAGGTTCACCCCATCACCGCGCTGCAGACCGAATATTCGCTGTGGGAGAGGCACGTCGAAGCGGAGATCTTGCCGACGGTGCGCGCGCTGGGGATCGGGTTTGTGCCGTACAGTCCGCTCGGCCGCGGATTTCTGACCGCGACCATCACCAATCCCGGCGATCTGGACAGCACCGACTTTCGCGTCACCCGCTACCCGCGATTTGCCGGCGAGGCCTTCGACAAGAACCTGGCGCTGGTGCAACGGATCAAGGCGATCGCCGCGCGGCGTGGCGTCACCGCCGGGCAGCTGGCCCTGGCCTGGGTACTGGCCAAAGGCGACGACCTGGTGCCCATCCCGGGCACGAAGCGGCGGAAGTACCTGGAGGAGAACGTGGCGGCGACGGCGATCAAACTGTCGGCCGCCGAGATCGCCGAGCTGGAGGCGGCCATGCCCGCCGGGCAGGTCGTCGGCGAGCGATATGCGCCGGCGGGTTTGAAGGGGATCGATCGGACGCCCTGAAGGGCCGGACTTTCGGAAGGCAAGCCTCGGTCCCCATGCACCCAGCGTTTGCCCGGACCGATCATCGCCCCTGGCCGCTGCCGACGGGGCCCTGGGTCGGCCGGCAGACCTGGCACGATCTACTCTTTGCCCACTGGCCGGTGCCCGCCGCTCGCCTGCGTCCGCTGGTGCCGCCGTCGCTGGAGATTCAAGAGCACAGCGGCACGTCGTGGGTGGGCCTGGTGCCGTTTCGCATGAGCGGCGTCAGCGCCCGCGGGCTTCCCGACCTGCCGGGGTTCTCGGCGTTCCCGGAGATGAACCTGCGCCTCTACGTCGACGCCGACGGCAAACCCGGCGTCTGGTTCGTCAGCCTGGACGCCGCCAATCGGCTGGCCGTCTGGGGCGCGCGCCGATTCTTCCACCTGCCTTACTTCCTCGCGTCGATGGACACCCGGGATGACGGCCAGCGCATTCAGTACAGCAGCGTCCGGCTGGGGCCTGGCCGGCGGGTGGCCTTTCGCGGCGCCTTCGGACCGACGTCGCCCGTCTTCCAGTCGGCGCCGGGGACGCTGGAGCATTTCCTGACCGAACGCTATTGCCTGTACACGGAGACACCGTCCGGCCAGATCGTGCGCGCCGAGATTCACCATCCGCCCTGGCCGTTGCAAGCAGCCGGCTGCGACATCGCCGAAAACTCCGTGGGCGACGCGCAGGGGATTCCGTTGCCCGGCCCGCCGGCTCTGCTGCATTTCAGCCGCCGCCTCGACGTGGTGGTGTGGCCGCTGGATCGCGTCGGCATCGGCTGACGGTGTCTCGGTAGCGACCCAGTTCGGTTTTCGGAGTCGGCCACCGACCTTGACGTGTTGATCGAACACGTCGAGGCCCACACCCCCCATCTCGCCGGCGCTGGACCTGCGCATCAAGCAGGGGATGTAACCGACCGGAAGTCCCAGACGGCGACGGTGGTGTGGCCGCTGGACCTCCCGGGCAGCGGCTGATCGTCGACGACCCGGGCGCGCCCGCGGTTATAGTGTCGGGCGTGAACATCACGATCACCAGCATCACCGCGCGCGACATCCGTCTGCCGACGTCGCGCTCTCTCGACGGCTCCGACGCCATGAATCCCGATCCCGACTACTCGGCGGCGTACGTGGTGCTGCAAACCAGCGCGCCCGGCGTCGAAGGGCACGGCCTCACCTTCACCATCGGCCGCGGCAACGAGCTGTGCGTGGCCGCCGTGAACGCGCTGCGGCCGCTGGTGATTGGAAAAACCCTGGACGCCATCACTGCCGACATGGCCGGCTTCTGGCGTTCGGTCACCGGCGACAGTCAGCTGCGCTGGGTGGGCCCGGAGAAGGGCGTCATTCACCTGGCGGCGGCGGCGATCGTCAACGCCGTCTGGGATCTGTGGGGCAAGGCCGCCGGCAAACCGGTGTGGCAACTGGTCTGCGACATGACGCCGGAGCAGCAGGTGGCCTGCATCGACTTTCGATACATCGAAGACGCCCTGACCCGCGATGAGGCGCTGGAGATCCTGCGCGAGAACGCCCCCACGCGCGCCGCCCGCGTCGCCGAGATGAAGCGCGACGGTTACCCGACGTACACGACCTCCGCCGGCTGGCTGGGCTATCCCGACGACAAGCTGCGCCGCCTCTGCCGTGAGCTGTCCGCGCGCGGCTGGCAGCACTTCAAGATCAAGGTCGGCCGCAACCTGGAAGACGACATCCGCCGCTGCCGCACCATGCGCGAGGAGCTGGGCTGGGAGCGCAAGCTGATGATGGACGCCAACCAGGTCTGGGGCGTCGACGAGGCCATCGCCTGGATGAAACGTCTCGCCGAATTCAAACCGCACTTCATCGAGGAGCCGACCAGCCCCGACGACATCCTGGGCCACGCCGCCATCGCCCGCGGCATCGCGCCCATCGCCGTGGCCACCGGCGAGATGTGCCACAACCGCGTCATGTTCAAGCAGCTGATGCAGGCCAAGGCGATCGGCTACTGCCAGATCGACAGCTGCCGGCTGGGCGGCGTCAACGAGGTCCTGGCCGTGTTGCTGCTGGCCAAGAAGTTCGGCATTCCCGTCTGGCCGCACGCGGGCGGGGTGGGGCTGTGCGAATACGTCCAGCACCTGTCGATCATCGACTATGTGTGCATCAGCGCGACGCTGACCGATAGGCTGACGGAGTATTCAGATCACCTGCATGACCTGTTCGTTGACCCGATCGTGACGCGCGACGGGCGGTACATGCCGCCCGTCGCCCCCGGTTACAGCGCGACGATGAAGTCCGACGCGCTGGCCACCTACGAATTTCCCGGCGGGCCGGCCTGGCAACCGGCGGGTGACGCCGGGAAATGACAGTCGGCCGCCGGAAAATGAACGCAGCCGGCGCCTACTGCGGCGGGACGCGGCGGTAGAACAGGATGGCGTTCTTGAACATCACCTTGTCGCGCTGAGCGGGGGTCTTGGTCGCCAGGTAGTCCTCGGCGATCTTGACCTCTTCTTCCAGACTGCCGGCCAGCTTGGCCACCGGCCAGTTGCTGCCCCAGATGATGCGGTCCTCGCCGAACGTCGTCCAGAGGGCGTCGAAGATCTTGGTATAGCTGGCGGCGTCCTTGGGCGCGGTCCACGGCATGCTTTCGTCGCCGCTGGCGTTGGCGGTGTCGAAGAACGCCGACCACTTGACGTAGATGTTCGGCTTCGCCGCCAGCTTGGCGATGTCGGCCATCCAGCGCGGATCGGGCGATGCGGAGTCGAGCTTTGCCCCCGCCATGTGGTCGATGATGATGCGGATCTTCGGAAAGGCCGTGGCCAGGGCGACGACCTGATCCTTGGGGTTCTTCTCGGTCGGCGGCTTTCCACGGCTGATGATGTCCAGGGTCATGCCGCGCTTCTGCACCTCGGCCAGGTTGGCCGCCTGGACGGGATCGGCCGGATCGATCGCCGCGCTCCACAGATACACGCGAAGGCCGGCGATCATCACCGCTCGGTCGACACCATCAGCGGTCATGCCCTTGGTGTTGAGGTCGAGGTTCGTGATGAAGTCCTTCGAGCTGATGTCCAGCTGGGCGGTGTAGTTGAAGAACTGGTCGTTACCCTTGAGCTGGCTCAGGACCCAGTCGGTGTCGTAGGTGCCGGTGTTGTCGTTGTTGCGGGGGCTGGCCTCGACGACGCCGGTGGCCAGGATGTTCACGTTCTTGATCTCGTCGGCGTAGGTCGGCCCGCAGGTGGCCTTCATGCTCATCGCCGTGCAGGTCTTGGGCAGGAAGTCATGGTACAGGGTCGTGTTGGCCGAATCCGGGTACACCACGCCGGGACGCGACGGCTGGAAGACGTGGATGTGCGTGTCCAGGACCGGCTTGGTCTTGCCCGTCTTGAGGGCGAGCAGCGGCGATGTCCCGGGCGTCGTGCCCATGGGGATCCGCCGGTAGAAGTTGGCGGCATTGTCGAACATGACCTTGTCACGGACACCCGCCGCCTGCGTGGCCAGGTAGTCCTCGGCGATCTTGAGCTCGTCGATGATGCTCTGGCCCAGCGGGGCGCCCGCCGGTTCGCCCAGCTCGGAGACCGGGTAGTTCGAACCCCAGATGATGCGGTCGGGGCCGAAGGCCGCGAACAACGCATCGAAGATGGCCTTGTAGCTCATCATGTCCTTGGGCGCCGTCCACGGCTTGCTCTCGTCGCCCGTCGGGTTGGCGGCGTCGAAGAAGGCCGACCACTTGACGTACACGTTGGTCAGCGGCTTCAACGTCGCGATGTCGGCCATCCAGGTCGGGGCGGCGGTGGTATCGATCTTCGCGCCAGCCATGTGGTCGATGATGATCCGGATGCCGGGGTATGCCGTGGCCAGGGCGACGACCTGGGCCTTGGGATTCGTCTCCGTGGCGCCGGTGCCGCGGCTGATGATGTCGAGGGTCATGCCTCGCTTCTGCACCTCGGCGAGGTTGGCCTTTTGGATGTCGTTGGTGAGATCGATCTTCGCGCTCCACAGGTAGACGCGCAGGCCGACGACCTTGTCGGCGTCGGGATTGTTCATCGCGTCGACGGTGGTGTAAGCGGTCAGGTTCTTGATGAAGTCGGCCGAGCTCATGTCCAGCTGGGCGACGTACCAGGGGAAGAACGCCTTCGACGCCGGCGTCTTTGCCGCCTGGGCCAGCACCCACTGGGTGTCGTCAATCCAGGGGCTGGCCTCGACGATACCCGAGCCGAGGATCCCCAGCGGCATCGCCATCGCCATGTACGCGTCCGGCAGCCAGTCCTTGTAGATCGTCGTGTTCGCCGCGGGCGGCCAGGCCACTCCCGAACGGGATGGCTGGAAAATGTGAATGTGCGTGTCCGCGATCGGCTTCGTCTTGCCGGTGGCGCGCGCCAGCAAGTCCATGGTCCGCTGGTCCAGGGCCGGGCCCGTTCCACCGGAACCGCTTCCTCCCGAGCCACCGCCGCCCATTCCACCCGAGCCACCCACGCCGGGCGACGACGACGAGCTGCACCCGAAGGTGGCGCCCGTCAAAAGACCAACCAACAAGGCCGAACCGATACGACGATAAACGGTATCCATGAATTGTCCTTTCGAACGTAAGGAAAGCGCTCTGGCGTCTCTAGGCTGCCGAGGCGTCTTAGCGAGAAATGACCTCGGCCCGCATGAGCGGGCCGATCCAGCCGAACAACCGATCAGAAAACGAACACTGATGAGTGCCGTAACTTAGCCGCAACGGCCCACACTGTGTGTGACTTAGTCAAAAATACGTCAAAAATTTAAATCGGTCCGGCACTTAGACCTGCCCACCCCGTCGTTTTCACGGCGACAGTTGGCGATTGGTCCAATCACTTCTGAATTGGTCCAATCAATTCTGTTTCTTCGCTGCCCGGACATCTGTGGCTGGCCCAAAGTCGCTGCCGTCTGAGCCGATTGGTTGAACGATTTCCGTTCGGTGTTTGAACGATTTCCGTGAGGTGGCGGTACCTAAACCACACACGAGACCACAGCCCGCGGAGGGCGGCATCATGCGCGACAAGCGTTCCTGGTTTCTCAGCTCTATTCTTCTTCTTGGTGTGGGGTGTACCGGTTCGATCGACGAGGCCGGGCCTGGCAGCAGCGGCACGCCCGGTGGCGGCGGATCAGGCAGCACTGGCAACGCCGGCAACACCGGAACTGGCAACAACACGGGTGTGCCCGGCTCGAAGGAACCGGGTCGGGTCACCCTCCGTCGGCTGAACCAGACGGAGTACGACAACACGGTTCGCGATCTCCTGGGGACCCTCTCCCATCCCGCCAAGGCCTTCCTCAGCGACACGGTGGCCAACGGCTTCGACAACAACGGCGATTCGCTGACCCTGTCGCCGGTGCGCGTCCAGCAATACCAGCAAGCCGCCGACGCGCTGGCCACCGAGGCGCTGGCGCCGCCGTTGCGGGCGCAGAACCTGTCATGCGACCCGGCCGCCGGCGACGCCTGCGTGCGCACGTTTCTGACGACCACCGGCGAGCGCGCGTACCGGCGCCCCCTCACCGATGACGAGATCGCTCGCTATCTCACGCTGGCGGGCAAGGTGCGCACCGCGGGGGGATCGCCGGACGAGGTGATCAACGCCGTCCTGCAGGCGCTCCTGGTCTCGCCGAACTTCCTCTTCAGGCCGGAGTTCGATCCCGATCCCAAATCGCTGACGCCGCACCTGCTGGCGCCGTTCGAGCTGGCCTCGCGTCTGTCGTATCTGGTCTACGCCAGCATGCCCGACGACGCGCTCTTCACCGCGGCCAAGACCGGCAAGCTGGCCGCCGTCAAGGACGTGCAGGCCCAGCTGCAGCGCATGCTGGCCGATCCGAAATCCCGCGTGTCGCAGAACTATGCCGAGCAGTGGCTGGGCGTGCGGACCGTCGAGACCGCGCAACCCGATCCCAAGCTGTACCCGGCGTTCAACGCGGCGCTGGGCACGTCGATGAAGCGCGAGGTCGATCTGTTCTTTGACGAGTTCGTTCGCCAGAACCTGCCGATCGATCAGCTGCTCACCGCCAACTTCACCTACCTGGACGACAGCCTGGCCAAGCACTATGGCGTGCCGGCGGTGGGGGGGACCGACCTGTCGCGGGTCACGCTGTCGACCCCGCAACGGGGCGGGTTGTTTGGAATGGGGGCGTTGCTGGTCGCCACGTCGCGCGGCAACCGCACGTCGCCGGTGTCGCGCGGGCGGTTCACGCTGGACGCTCTGATGTGCGCGGACCCGCCGCCACCGCCTGGAAATTTCATGCCCCCGACCGAGGACACCATCACGGCCACCGACGCGCGGACCTTCCTGGAGAATCACCGGATGAATCCGGCCTGCGCTTCCTGCCACAACCAGATGGATCCGATCGGGTTGGCGCTGGAGAACTATGACGCCATCGGGGCCTGGCGCGACACCGATCATGGCAAGACGATCGACGCCAGCGGCGTGCTGCTGGACGGCACCAAGTTCAGTGGGCGGGCCGAGCTGGAAACGGCGCTGGCAAAGGATCCCCGGGTGGCTTCCTGTCTCGCCAAGAATCTCCTGGCGTACAGCCTGGGACGCTCGATCGGCGACAAGGACCAGGGGTACGTCGACCAGGCGGCCAAGGCGCCCGGGGGCGGCAAGCTGGGGATGCGAGACCTGCTGATGAACGTGGTGGCGAGCGATGCGTTCCGCATGCGCCGGGGCGAGCCGTAGACCATGGGAGGAAAAACAATGACCGGCCGTGGCACTCAGATCGACCCCAATGATCCCAACGCGCCAGCGCTGACGTTCGACCAGAAGATCCTCGCCTCCCTGCAAAAGGAGGCCGCGCGACGTGGTCCACCGTCGCGCCGGAGGTTCCTGGCCAGCGCCGCGGCCACCGTGGGGTTGCCGTGGCTGGAGTCTCTGTCTGGCACCAGCCGCAAGGCACAAGCGGCCAGCAAGGCCGTGCGGCTGGTCGCGTGGCACACGCCCAATGGCTATTACGCCAAGACGTGGTACCCGGCGACAACGGGCGCCAACTACACGCCCAGTTCGTCGCTGATGCCGCTGGCGAGCTTGCAGAAGAAGCTCCTGGTGTTTCAGGGCATCCAGAACAATGACGCGTCCGTGGTCTTCGGCTCGCACGGCCTGGGCGTCTCGGGGATGTTGACCGCGGTGCTGGGGACCAAGCCCGCCGTCAAGGTGGGCATCTCGGTGGACCAGGCCTTTGCGCAGGCCCTGCCTGCCAGCACCACCCGCATCCCGACTGGCATCCAGATCGGGATCACCAACCGGATGTATTCCGACATTGGAAACCCGGCCATCTATAACGGGTGTATTTCCTGGGCCAATGCCACCCAGCCCATGCAGCCGCAGATCCAGCCGGGCGTGGTGTTCGATCAGATCTTCATGGGGGCCAATCCCAACGCGTCGGCCGCGGACGGTATGCGCCGCCGGGCCATCGCCAGCAGCGTGCTTGACCACGTCATGGACGAGGCCACGACCCTTCAGGGTCGCCTGGGCGCCACCGACCGTCACAAGCTGGACGACTACCTGACCGGCGTGCGCTCCGTCGAAACGCAGATTCAATCGACGATGTCTCCCACCTGCTCGACGATGGGCATGACCAAACCGGCCAACACGGGCCTGGACTGGCCGACCCAGACCAAGATCAGCTGCGACCTCATGGTGCTGGCGCTGCAGTGTGATGCCACGCGGTCGATCTCGTTCATGCTCGGAAATGGCGGTTCTTCCTGCGCCCCCAGCTTCCCCTGGCTGAGCATCACCGGCGATCATCACGGCCTGGCCCACAACCAGGACGGCAACGCGCTGCCGAAGATCGACAACTGGCACGTCTCTCAGCTGGCGTACTTCTGTCAGAAGCTGGACGCCATCGACGAGGGCGGGTCCACCATGCTGGACAACAGCCTGGTCTTCATGTCCAGCGAGATCATGAACGGCATCAGCCACGACCAGGACAACAAGGGCATCCTGCTGCTGGGCACCGCGGGCGGCAAGTTAAAGACCGGCCAGCACATCGCCTTCCCGAAGGCACCGCAGGGAAACCTGTTCGTCACCATGCTGAACGCGTTGGGCGTTCCGGTCACGACGTTCGGCACCGCCGGCAAGGCGCCGCTGGACGGCCTGCTGGTCTAGCTCGTTCTTCTACACGCGGGCGATCAGCGCGTTGGCCACGTCGGGGTGCTGCTTGCACTCGAGCAGCGCCCGCAGTAACAGCGGCACGACGATGGTGGCGTCTGATTCGATGACGAACATCGGCGTCTCGGCGGTCAGCTTGTCCCAGGTGATCTTTTCGTTCGGCGTGGCGCCCGAGTAGGACCCGTACGACGTCGTCGAATCGGAGATCTGGCAGAAGTAGGCCCAGGGCTTCACCGGCTGTTCCAGGTCGTACTTGATCGACGGGACCACGCAGATGGGGAAGTCGCCGGCGATGCCGCCGCCAATCTGGAAGAAGCCGACGCCGGCCCCCGCCGACAGCTCGCGGTACTGGTCGTAGAAGGCGGCCATGTACTCGATGCCGGACCTGGCGATGGTTGCCTCGCAGTCGCCGTGTTTGACGTGCGACGCAAAGATGTTGCCGAAGGTCGAATCCTCATAGCCGGGGACCACCACGGGCAGCTTGGCCTTGGCCGCCGCCAGCAGCCAGCATTCGTCGGCCTTGCCCTGGTGCAGGTCAGCGCCGATGGTCTGGATCAGCTCGTAAAAATACTCGTGCCAGAAGCGCCGCTCGCGCTTGTCCGAGGCCCGCTTCCACATCGGCACGATAATCGACTCGACGGCCCGGAAGGCTTCGTCCTCGGGGATGCTGGTGTCGGTCACCCGGCGCATGCGGTCGTTCAGGATGCGGGTGTCGTCCTGCTTGGTGAAGTACCGGTAGTCGGGGAAGTCGCGATAGTGGTCGTGGGCCACCAGGCGGAACAGCGACTCTTCCAGGTTGGCGCCGGTGACCGACAAGCCATGGATGAGGCCGGCCCGGATGGCGGGGGCCAGGGTGATTCCCAGCTGGGCCGACGACATGGCGCCCGCCACCGCCCAGAACATCCGTCCCCCCCGTTCGATGTGCCGCCAGTACGCGATGATGGCGTCGCGCGTGGCGCGGGCATTGAAGTTTTTATAGTTCGTGAGAACCAGTTCCAGAATGGGGAGGTTGTTTGTTCGCTCGGTCGGCATCGTGCCTTTTCATTAGCACGCAGTCGCGCCCACAGGCGAGCGCTCAAGCGCTGTGCCGCGGGCGGATCAGCGCGCGCACCCGCTCGTCGCGCAGGAACAGCCCGCCCCAGATCAGCGCCGCGACATAGATGGGGAACAGGGTGTGGCTGAGCAGCGGGTGACCGACGCGGACGTGCGTGGCGATGGCGCCGCCCAGGTATCCCGTCAGCAGGATAGCGCCCACCAGCGCGGTCCGGGGGATCAGGTAGGTGACCACGCAAGCCAGCAGCACGACGCCCAGGCCGAAGAGGACGCTGGGGGGATAGCCAAGCTGCACGGTTCCCTCGACCGCCGCCGGCACCCGCAGCAGCTTGATGATGCAGTCGAACAGCAGAAACAGGACGACGAGGCCGCTCAGGACCCTGCCGGTCCACAGCCGCCGGCTGTTGTGATTGGCGTCGGTGGTGGTCGTGCTGGCGTTCGGGCTCGTGGTGGTCGTTTTCATGGGCATTCTCCTTTGAAAGGGGTTCTGCCGGGACGACGAACGAGGCCTGCCCCAAACGACATTCGCCAGAAAGAAAAAATCGGCGGGGGCTTGTCGACCCCGGCCATACTCGTTCGTCCTACTGGGAGACAAGGAAGACCAAATGCTCTACGCCATCCTTTGTTACGACTCTGAAGAAGCCGTCAGCGCCTGGACCAAGGAGCAGGACGCCGCCGCCATGGCCAAGCTGGCCGTCGTCACGGAAAACCTGGCCAAGGCCGGCAAGCTGGGACCGGTGGCTCGCCTCATGAACACCACCTCGGCCACCACGGTGCGCAAGGCGCGTGAATCGATGGTCCTTGACGGGCCCTTCGCCGAGACAAAGGAACAGCTCCTCGGTTTCTTCGTGGTCGATTGCACGTCGCTGGACGACGCCGTCGAAACGGCGCGCAACCTGGCCGGTTGCTACAACAGCAACGGCGCCTTCGAGATCCGCCCCCTCCGCTTTTTCAACCCGGGCGTCGGGCTCAAATGACCGACCTGGCCTGGATCGACGTGGCGCTGCGCGCCGCCCGTCCCCGGGCCATGGGTGCCTTGCTCCGCTATTTTCGCGACCTGGACGTCGCCGAGGAGGCCTTCCAGGAGGCATGCCTCGGCGCCCTCAAGAACTGGCCGCAGAACGGCCCGCCCCGCGATCCCGCCGGCTGGCTGATCTTCGTCGGGCGAAACGCCGCTCTCGACGGTGTCCGCCGCCAGCGCAAGGAACAGCCGCTGCCGTCCGACGACGCCCTCTCGGATCTCGACGACACCGAGGCGGCCATGGCAGAGCGGCTGGACGGCAGCCAGTACCGCGACGACGTGCTGCGCCTGCTGTTCATCTGCTGCCACCCCGACCTCCCGGCGACCCAGCAGATCGCTCTGGCCTTGCGCATCGTCTGCGGTCTGTCGGTCAAGCAGATCGCGCGCGCCTTCGTGGTCGGCGAGGCGGCCATGGAACAGCGGATCACCCGGGCCAAAGGCCGCGTCGCCCGCGCCGACGTCCCCTTCGAGACCCCCGGAGGCGACGAGCGCGCCCAGCGCCTGGCTACCGTGGCGGCGATGGTTTACCTCATCTTCAACGAAGGTTATTCAGCCACGGGCGGTGAGGCCCACATCCGCGCCGCGCTCTGCGAGGAGGCCATTCGCCTGGGCCGCCTGATGTTGAAGCTGTTCCAGGACGAACCGGAGATCATGGGCCTGCTGGCGTTGATGCTGCTGCAACACGCCCGCACCGCGGCCCGGCTGGACGCGGACGGGGCCATCATCCTGCTGGACGATCAGGACCGCGGCCTGTGGGATCGCCCGCTGATCGCGGAAGGGCTGGCCCTCATCGACAAGGCGATCCGCCACAAGATTCCTGGTTCCTATCAGGTTCAGGCCGCCATCGCCGCGCTGCACGCCCGGGCCGCGCGTCCGGCCGATACCGACTGGGCTCAGATCGATCGGCTGTATGAAACGCTCGAGGTGCTGCAGCCGTCGCCCGTCGTCACGCTGAACCGCGCGGTCGCCGTCTCCAAGGTGCAGGGTGCGGCGGCGGCGCTGGCCATGGTGGAGCCGCTGGCCGCGGCTCTGGGCAGCTATTTTCATTTCCACGGACTCAAGGGCGCGCTGCTGCTGCAGCTCGGTCGAGGATCGGAGGCGCGTCACGCCTTTGAAAAAGCGATCGCCCTGGCCAACACCGCCGCCGAAGCGGCCCACATCCGCCAGCACCTCGATCGCCTGGCCAAGGATGCCGAAAGCGACGCCGCCCGTTCGCCCTAGCGAGCGCGTGGAGCGTCAGGGCGCCGGCTTCTTGGCATCGGACGCCAGCACGGTGCCGTACTTCTGCGCGCGCCAGAAGCCAAGGCCTTCATCGAGGACCGTCACCTTGGTGAAGCCCTTTGCTTTCAATTTTTCGGCGAGCTGCCCCGATTCGGCGTGCGGACAGGCGCAGTAGCAGACCAGCCACACGTCCTTGGGCAGCTTGTCGAAGTAAGGCGCCGGATCATAGAACGGCACGCTGACGGCGCCGGCGATGTGTTCGGCCAGGTAATCCGACGGGGCGCGCGCGTCCAGGATGGCCATCCTGGCGCCGCGATCCAGCTGCGCCTTGATCACGGCGGCGGCGGTGACGTCGGGCGTGGCCTTGAACCCGACGGGCGCTGGCCCTCTGGGGTTCAGCGTCACCTTGCCCAGGGGAATGGGCGGCGGTGGCGGCGGATCGACTGGCGGCGCCGCCGTGGGCGGCAACGGCGTCCAGTTGCGCATGAAGGCCAGCAGGTCTTCCACGCCTTGATCGCCCAGCTTGGCCGCGAACGGCAGCATGGCGGTGCCGGCGCGGCCGTTGCGAATGGCCAGCCGAAGAAATCCATTGCTGGCGTTGGCCAGAAAACCGGCATTGCGAAGGCGGGCGTTGGGCCCCTCCAGGCCACGAGCGCCGTGGCACTTCACGCACTCTTGAAAATAGAGCTGGCTGCCCCGCCCGCGATCGCCCGTCGCCGGACGTTCGTCCAGCGTCACGGTCTTCTTGCCCTGCCACCGGCGCATGAAGGCGATCAGCGCGTCCACCTCGGGTGGCGTCAGGGGGCCGCCGCTCTGGCGACCCCACGCCGACATGGTCGAGCCCAGCCTTCCGGCGGCGATGGCCTCGCGCAGGAACGCATCCGTCGACGACGCCAGATAGTCGGGATCGCACAGGGCAGGGGCCTGATCCGCCTTGTACCCTTCACCGCCGGCGCCGTGACAGACGGCGCACATGCGTCCGTAGAGTTCGGCGCCCTGTTTCTGCTGCCTGGTCGGCCCGCAGCCCCATCCACCCGCGGCGAGAAAAAGCGAGAGCAGGCCCATCATCCAGGGAGGCAGAGCGCTGCCGCGCGGTTGACCGGCGCCATTCTTCATTCGCGACACCATACCTCGATCGGCGCGCGGCGCGGCGCAGGCTGTCAGCGTTTTTCAGTCGCCCGGTCGGGCCAGGAAAAGCAGCTTGCGAAATTCCGCGTCAGCGTCGGGGGCCAGCACGGAAAAATCGTCCTCGTCGGGATGGCAGTCGGCGCACTGAAAGACGATCCCTTCGGCCCGGGCGCGCTTGACGAACGTCAGCATCATGTCCATCGCCTTCTTGCTGCCGCCCTGCGAACACGCCTTGGCCACGGGCGACGTTCCGGTCAGCGCCATCTTGCATGGCCGAGGTCCTCGGTAAGGCGGCAACACGTGCGCGCCGCCTCGAACCGGTTGAAGGCCCTCGGAAAGAATCGAGGGAGGCGGGACAATGGGGGGCGGAACTTGCACCGGGGGTGGTGGTGCCTCGACCTCGCGCGCGGGTTCCGGCGGGGGCGCGGTGTCGACCATGATCACCACCTCTTCTTTCGGTTGGGTGGTCGTGCAGCCAGCCAGGCAGACGACCAGGCACAGAGCGGCCGAGATCAGCGGACGCGCCAGGCGCACAGCGCCCAGCGACGCCTTCTCGTTAACCTTGTATCCGAGCATCACTATGGCTCGGCATCTTCATCGGTGGACTGGTCCCGGCGCTTGACTCAGGGCAGCGCACGAACAGGACGGCAGACGTGAGGGGCGATTACCCGGCGACGGCCCAGATGATCACCAGCGACGCGGCGATACGACCCAACCAGCGCAGCGCAACCATGATCGTTCTTTGTGCAGTAATGGAGCCAACGATTAATTACAACAATGATGATTGAAACCCTGAGAAGTCGGGGGTCGCCACCCTCATCAGGGGTCGGTCTGTTGCCGCTCCGGCAACAGCCTCGTTGTCACCAGAACCACACCGGCGTCGAGCGCGCCGGAGGCGCCGCTGGCTCGTTGGCCTGCAGAACGCGCAGCACGTTGCCGCCCAGAATGGCGCTGACGTCGGCCGGACCAAGACCACGGGCACGCAGCGCGGCTGCCAGCGCCGGCAGCTTGCTGACGTTCTCCAGCCCCACCGGCGTCACCGGCACGCCGTCAAAGTCGCTGCCCAGACAGACGTGGTCGGCGCCGGCCACCTCGACGGCGTGGGCGATGTGATCGACCAGGCGGGCCAGCGTGACCTGAGGTTTGATCTGCGCGGCCTCGCTGCGCACCTGCGCCCAGACATCACCGGGGGGACCCGAGCGCGCCTTCTTCCACAGGGCGGCCTCCTTGCGATGAAAGTCGTCGTCCAGAAACGCCGAGCCGAAGTTCACGCACACCGCGCCGCCGTTCTTCGCCACCGCCTTCATCATCGCGTCGGTCATGTTGCGGGGGATGTTGGTCAAGGCGCGCGATGAGGAATGCGAGGCCAGCACCGGCCGCTCGCTGGCCCGCAGCGCGTCCCAGAACATGGGATCGGAGACGTGCGAGACGTCGACGATGATCCCCAGCCGGTTCATCTCCTTGATCACCTGCGACCCGAACGGCGTCAGGCCGCGGCTGTCGCCGTCGTCGCCGGATGAACCGCCCAGGTCATTGCTGTTCGACCAGGTCAAAGTCATGTAGCGCACGCCGCGCCGGGCGAACTCACGCAGGTGCTGAAGCTGTCCGTAGGGATCGCCGGGAAGCAGGGCGTGGCCGCCCTCCACGCCCAGCAGCGCGCTCAGCACGTGCGACTCGGCGTTGGCGCGCACATCGGCGGCGGTGCGCGCGACGCGGACGCGCGTCGGGTTGACGGCCGCCAGCTTCTCCACGGCGCCGATCTGGCGAAGCGCTTCGTTGAAAAACTGCTCTGGCTTGTAGGAACGCGGCATCACGAAGATCGAGAAGAACTGCCCGTCCAGGCCGCCCTGCTGGGCCTTGATGAGATCCAGCTGCAGGCCCGGCTGGGCACGGCTGATGTCGACGCCGTGGTACGTGAAGGCCTGCGTGGTGTCGGCGTGCGTGTCGATCACGATGTCCTTCGCTGTCGAGCCTGCCGCCGCCATGGGGCCGGCGTCGGCGCCACTGGCGGCGCTTGCCACCAGCGACAGGAGAACAAGCGACGACAGTGCCAGCAGACCGGTCGCGGGCGGCGGCGATGACTCTCTCTTGGACATTTCGGGGAACGCTACACTCGACGCCTGGTGGCGCAAAGGCGTATGAAAGGCCATGGCCACCAATCGAAGACGGTTTCTGTCGGGGTTCGTCACCGGCGCCGGGGCGGCGCTGGGCGCGGCCTCCTGTCGAACCACGGGTCTGGCGCCGGCCGCGGCGGCTGGCCCCCCCGCTGCCAGCGCCGGCGCGTCGTCGGTGCCGTCGCCGGTGGCCGCCGGCGCGGCTCCCTCGTCCCTGGCTGATCTGTCGACGTGGGAGGCGGTGCGCGGAGAATTCCTGCTCACGCGCGAGTACATTCACATGGCGCTCATGCTGCTGGCCTCCCACCCGCGGCCAGTGCGTGAGGCCATCGAGCGTCACCGGCGGGGCCTCGACGAGGATCCGGTCTCTTATGGCCTGTCGAATCTCGGACGGCTGGAGGGGGCCGTCCGGGAGGCGGCCGCCGCTTACCTGGGAGGCCGGCCGGACGACGTCGCGCTGACCGGGAACACCACCACTGGCCTGGCCTTGCTGTACGGCGGATTGCCGCTGCAGCGCGGCCAGGAGATCGTCGCCACCACGCACGATCACTACTCGACGCACGAATCACTGCGGCTGCGCGCGCTGCACACGGGCGCCTCGGTTCGCAAGGTGACGCTCTATGCGACTGCCAGCGCCGCCACGGAGGACGAGATCGTCGGCAACACCGTCAAGGCCGTCGGACCGCGCACGCGCGCGCTGGCCTTGACCTGGGTGCATTCCTCGACGGGGGTCAAGCTTCCCATCCGGCGCATGGCCGACGCGCTGGCCGACCTGAATCGAAAGCGGGACGCCGCCGATCGCGTCCTTCTCTGCGTCGACGGCGTGCACGCCTTCGGCGTCGAGGACGCCACCGTGGATCAGCTCGGCTGCGATTTTCTGGTGGCAGGCTGCCACAAGTGGCTGTTCGGACCGCGCGGCACCGGGCTGGTCTGGGGCCGGCCCGAAGCGTGGAAAGGTCACGCCGGGTTGATCCCGACGTTCGACTGGGCCGCCTACAAGGCGTGGATGCGCGGCGAGCCGCCCGATGCCTTGCCGCCAGGACCGCGCACCAGTCCCGGCGGATTTCATTCGTTCGAACATCGCTGGGCCCTGGCCGAAGCGTTCGCGTTCCACCAGCGCATCGGCAAGGCGCGCGTCGCCGCGCGCATCCACGAGCTGGCCGGCCGTTGCATGGATGGTCTGTCCGGCATCGCCAGCGTCAAGGTGCACACGCCGCGCTCGTCGACGCTGTCGGCCGGGATCGTCTGTTTCGAAGTGGCCCGCCTCTCGGCCGACGACGTGGTCAACCGGCTGCGCGAAAGGAAGATCATCGCCAGCGAAACGCCGTACGCCACGTCGTACGCGCGGTTGACCCCGGGCCTGCTCAACTCGCCAGAAGAGGTTGACCGCGCCGTGGCCGCCGTGGCCAGCCTGGCCAAAGGCTCCTAGCCGCTCTCCGTTCCCATTGGGGCCTTGCCATTGGGACTATCGGTCCCAGCTTCTCCGAAAGGCACCTCAATGTGCCAAGGAGACCTACATGAGCAAACGGATCATTCAATCTGCTGTCCTGTCCGCCGCGCTGGCCATCGTCCCTTCTTACGCTTTCTGCGAAAGCCCGGCCAAATCGGCCGGCAATGAGCTGGAGCGAAAAGGGAACCAGGAAGAAAAAGCCGCCAACGCCGAGAAGGCGAGTGGAAAGCAGCTGGAAAAGAAGGGCAAGGCGGTCGAGGAAGCGGGTGAGAAATCCGGCAACGAGGCCCAGGAGGCGCGCGGCAAGCGGTTGCAGAAGAAGGGCAAAGCCCAGCAGAAGGCCGGCGAAGCGCGCGCCGACACCGCCGAGACCATGGAGAAGTCGGGCAACAAAGTGGAAGAGGCGGGCACCAACTCCGACAAGAAGGCCGCGAAGGCCAAGAGCGAAGCCGCCAAGCCGTAGTCAGTTTGGCAGCGGCTCGCCGCTGACGTTGTATTGCGGGAGGTCTGGAGCCCCTTGCGGGTTCCAGGCCTTTCCCATTTTGTGCAACCGGCGTGTCTCCGTCTCGGGTATGACCGCCCCGGAAACCTGGTGGGGATCCGTACCGTTAATGTCCACAAAAATGATAAGAATGGGCGCATTGCGGGTGGCGGGACCGGGTTAGACGGAGATCAGGTTTACAGAAAAAAACTTGGAGGCTTTTATGCGAAAGATCCTGGCTGGGTGTGTTGCGCTGGTGGCCGTGTCGTGGCTGACCGCAGGCTGTTCGTCGAGCGGCAGCAGCGGAGGCAGCGGCGGCTCATCCGCATCTAGCGGCGGCAGCACCGGCAGTGGCAGCGGGGGAAACAGCGGCACCGGTTCGGGCGGCACCACCTCGTCCGGCAGCGGCGGTTCGGGCAACGGAAACTGCGTTTTGCCCACCACCTGGAAGGACAACGCGCAGAACGCCATGTGCGTCAGCTGCATGCAGGACAACTGCTGCTCGGTGATCGTCGCCTGCGCCTCCGACCCGGGCTGTCTCGCCATCTATAACTGCGAGAACAAGTGCTACGAAGGCATCGGCCCTGACGGTGGCATGGTGGCGGACGACGACGCCGGCACCGACGACGCCGGCAACACCGCCATGGACAACTGTGTCATGCAGTGCAAAGCCTCCGGCAGCGCGGCCGCCATGGCCCTCTATGGCCCGCAGGATGACTGCGTGAACGACATGATCCCGCCCCACTGCGGGATGATGCAGGTCTGCTACTAACCGTCGCTCGCTGCGCGGAAGGGGCCTGCTGGCGCTCGCTTCGCTCGCTCGCGGAAGGGGCCTGCTGGCCCCTCCCGCGGGCCGTCCCCAGCGCCTCGCGCAAGGTGAGCCGCGCGGGCAGAGCCCGCGCTCCCGTCGATAAACGCGCTCGCTTCGCTCGCTCTGGCGCCTCAATCTTGCCTCTCCCGCTTGCGGGAGAGGCCGGCGCCGCAGGCGCCGGGTGAGGGTCCGGCCGCGCCCGTCTTTCTTTTCTTTCTCGCCCCGCGAAGCGGGGTGAGGGCGGGGGGATGGGCGGCGTTGCTGCGCCTTCTGGTGAAGATTCACCGGGGGTGTGGTGAAGCGAAAGCGCCGGGCGCCTTCCGCCGATGTGAATTCTCGATGAAGAATGCGACGGGTGGGGTTGTCATGTGTCTTGCAAGGCGAGGAGAACCATGAACCCCCAACACTCTAGACTTCGGACAGTTGCAGCAGTTGTCACGGTCGTGCTCTCGTCCCCAGCCTGGGCCCAGACCCAAAGCGCGACACCGGCGCCGCAGGTTGAACCTGCTCCCGGGGCACCGCCGCCGCCGGGACAGTGGCCACCGCCATCCCAGCCGTACCCTTATCAGCAGCAAGCCCCCCAGTACCCAGGCTGGCCCCCGCCACCCCCCGGTGCTGTGGCCCCGAATGGTCAGTATGTGGCGCCGCTTTCACAGACGACGCAGCCGTCGTACATCCCGCAAAGCGTGGCGATGTCCGGCCCGCGGATGATCACCGACTGGCGTCCCGAACAACCGGTGCCGCCCGGCTATCACCCGGAGACCCGCATGCGCAGAGGGTCGATCATCGCGGGCCTGATCACCTTCGGCGTTCCTTACCTCTATTCATCGCTGTTCGCCGCCGCCGGCGAGGACGCGAATTCGTCCAGCCTGCGACCGCTCTGGGTTCCGGTGCTGGGGCCTTTCCTGGAGATCGCCAACTCGCACTCGGCAGTGGCGGACTATGCGCTGGTGCTGGACGGGTTGACTCAGGGTCTGGGCGCTGGGCTCCTTATCTATGGCATCGCCTATCCGCGCACCGTGCTGATCCGCAATGACCTGGCGATGGTTCAGGTGACGCCGATGCGCCTTGGCCGCGACGGCAACGGCGTTGGATTTGTCGGCCGCTTTTAGCGTCGCGTCTTCGTTCCGGGTTAGGGTGACGGTCGATGAAATGGCCGCGCCTGTGGTTACTGGTGGTGTCGCTGTTCACCGGCTGGTCGCTCGACGCCGCAGCCTGGGGTCCGGACGGGCACGTCATCGTGGCGCGCCTTGCAGAGAAGCATCTCTCGGAGAAGGCGCGCAAGGCGCTGGTCGTTCTGCTGGACGGGCGCAGCCTGCCTGACATCGCCAGCTGGGCGGACGACTGGCGCGATCCTCATCCCGAGACGGCGGGCTGGCACTTTGTCGACATTCCCCTGGGCGCGGCCGCGTACGACGCCGGCAGGGACTGCCCTCACGGAAACTGCGCCGTGCAGGCGCTTGCGGCGCAGCTGGCCATCCTGCGCGACAGGACGGCGCCCCTGACCTCCCGGCGACGGGCGCTGCGCTTCGTGGTCCACCTGGTCGCTGATCTTCACCAGCCGATGCACGCCGCCACGGACGACGCCGCGCCGGGCGGCAGCGACCGCGGTGGCAACACGGTCAAGGCGCGGCTGTCCCTGACCGCCGACGGAGAATTTCCTTATCACTCGTCGCCCAGCGGCAACCTGCACAGCATCTGGGACAGCGATCTCATCGCCGCGGTTCATCGCCAGCAGGAGGCGTACGAGGTGTCGCTGGCCAAGCTGTCCGAGCCGGCGGCGCACCTGCAGGCGGGCACCCCGATCGACTGGGCCAACCAGGCCCACCAGGTGGCGCGCGATTTCGCGTACCAGGGATTGCCGCCGCCTGACGCTGGCGACGTGCGACAGCTGGGCGACGACTATGCCGCCCGTTGCCGCCCCCAGATGGAACGTCAGCTACAGCGGGCCGGTCTTCGCCTGGCGCGGGTTCTCAACGAATCGTTCTGACTGTGGCATGATCGGGGTCGTCGATGGGCGCACGCTCTGCAGTTCTGGGCTGGTCGACTTTGGTGATGGGCGCGTTGTTCGTTGCGTGCTCGTCTGGCGGCGGTCAGCAGTCCACCGATGCTGCCAGCGACGTCGCCACCGCCGACGCGCCCGCCGCCGACGGACCGATTGTCGACGGCCAGGGCGACGTCGCCCAGCAGGACACAGCCGGTGACGACGCGGCGGCGACCACCATCGTCGAGTTCGCGCTGCCCGCGGCCAACAGCTCGCCGGAAGGAATCGTCACCGGGCCTGACGGGAACCTGTGGTTCACCGAATCGGCGACCGACGCCAACAAGATCGGCCGTCTAACCCCCGGCGGCGTCTTCACCGAGTTCTCCATTCCCACGGCGGCCAGCCAGGCCTGGGGCATGGTGGTGGGGGCCGACCACAACTTCTGGTTCATCGAACAGAGCGCGAACAAGGTCGGGCGCATGACGCTGTCGGGAACGTTCACCGAGTTTCCCATCGCCAATCCCAACGGCTATCCCTTCAGCATCGCCGCCGGCCCCGACGGCAACCTCTGGTTCACCGAGCAGGGGGGCAACCAGATCGTTCGCGTCACCACCGCGGGCGAGATGACCGGGTTCGACATCCCCACCGGCTCGGCCTACCCGCTGGGCATCACCGCGGGGCCCGACGGCAACGTCTGGTTCACCGAGCAGAGCGGAAACAAGATCGGACGCATCACGCCCACGGGCGCCATCACCGAGTTCATGGTCCCGACCCAGCAGTGCAGCCCCTACGGCATCGCCAAGGGCCCCGATGGAAATCTGTGGTTCACCGAATACAACGGCGTGAAGATCGGGCGCATCACGCCCACCGGTGACATCACGGAATTTGTCATTCCCACGCCCAACTCCACGCCCTACGGCATCACACCGGGCCCGGACGGCAATGTGTGGTTCACCGAATACGACGGCGTGAAGATCGGACGCATCACGCCCGCCGGTGACATCCGGGAATTCCCCATCGCCACCGTGCACTGTTACCCGTCGCTCATCACCAGCGGCCCGGACGGCAACGTGTGGTTCACCGAGTACGCCGGCAACAAGCTCGCCCGGCTCAGTCCGTGAGGGCCCGATTTTCGCGGCTAGAACCGCGTCGTCAGCAAGAAGCTGCCCGGTCCCAGCGACACGGACGTTCCGGTGCTGGGCGGGGGGGCGGTGTTCTCGGCGCCGCCGTGAAAAACAGCGATCAAGGTGAACACGCCGCCGATGATGGCCGCGCCCGTCAGCAGGTCAGCCGACAGGGCCCAGCTGCGGGTTCGCCGCCGATCATTCTCGATGGCGTCGCGGTCGCCCGGCCGGTTGGCGATGGCGTCGTCGAAATCGTTCTTGGATCGCAACGCCTCCACGCCGGAAAAGACCGCGGCGGCCACCAGCACGCCGGTCACCACGGCGGGCAAGACGATCCGGGCGGTGCGTCCCGTGTCGGCGTGGGTGGCCAGTTCACCCTCCGGCTCCAGAGGAGCGTCGCGGCTGACGTCGGTAGGGCCAGGGCGGCCGTCGGTATGATAGTCGGCGACCTGGAAGGCAAGCTCGACCGAGGTCTCGTCACCGCCCGCCACTTCGACGGCGCGAATCTGCTGCACGCCCGCGGGGCTGACCACGGCCACCTTGCGCCGCCCGGCGCTGACCAGCACCGCCGACGGAAGCGGCGTGCGTCCCACCGCGACGTCGTCGACCAGCACCGCGGCGCCGTCGACGTTGCTCTTCACCGACAGGCGGCCGGTGCGTAACCGCAGTTTTTCAATTTGCTGCTCCAGCTGCGCGCGACGGGTGGATTGCACCTCGGCGCCGCCCTGATCCAGATAGGCGGCGAAGGAGGTCAGCGCGCAGGCATAGTCCTTGGCTTCGTTGCAGGCCTGCCCGATGTTGTAGAGCACGCGATAGTTGGGTTCCGCGTCATACGCCCGTCGAAACTCGATGGCGGCAGCCTGGAAATCGCCGTCGCGAAACAGAAGGACGCCCTGGTCGAAGTGCGTCCTGGCTTCGGTCTTCCGGTCGGCGGCGGATGCCAGGTGAGGCAGGGTGACCAGGCACGAAACGACGGAGGCGAAAAGCAGGACGGATCTTGTGACGAACCTTGCGCGGTGAGGAGCCATCGGCGTTAGCGACAATCAATGCGCATAAGGATTGTCGGCGTCAATGGTGGCTTTGCCAAAGGATGACGACGACGACGGCCGGCGAAGTGACTCGCCGGGCACGGCCGTTGTCCGGCTGGACTTTCTTTCAGCCGGCCGCGGACTGGTTGTCGCCGACACCACCGGTACCGGTCGATGCACATGGGTCTCGGCCTGACTCACCGGCCGCGGCCGGGCGGACGCGGGTGCCGTGTGAGAAGCGGGCGACGGCAGGTCCGCAGGGGCGGGGAGGGGCGCCGGGGCGGTGGCGGCGGCAGGGAGTTGTTTGAAGCCGATGGTGATGTTCTGCGCGCCCCCGACAATCGTCGCCTCGCCTGTGCGGCGCTGAGGTGCCGGGGCCGGCGGCGCCGCGATGGCCGGCGCGGCGGCGACGCCGGGAATCGCCGCCGGAGGGATCGTCGGCTTGGCCGGCGACGACGATCCAGCGCTGAGCGTCCAGCCCAGCACCACCGCGATCGCCAGGGCCACCGCCGACAATCCGTAAAGGACGCGGCGATCCCGGATCGCCAGGATCGCCTGGTCGGGGGGCTCCGGATTGCCGGTGGGCACCAGCGTTGGCGACGTCGCTGTGCGGTTCAGCGTCAGCGGGACCGTGACCCTGGTGATCTCACCGGGCGGCAACGAAGCCGGTTCGTAGGCGTCGTCGGAATCCGCCAGCGACAACGCGAACCCGTCGACGTACGGATCGCTGCCATCAGCGGGGGACAGGGCGCGCGAGAGATCGGGCAGACTCCCGGGCGGGGGCAGCATTCCTTGTTCCACGACGGCCATCTGCGATTCGATCAAGCGCCGCCGGGCATCGCGCTCGGCCGAGAAGGCGTTGCCGATGTACTGGCCCACCTCCCGATCGTTGATGCGCGCCCCCATGCGATCGATGAACGCGTCCAGCGTCTCGATGATGGCCGCCGCCGAGGAGATCCTGTCTTCCGGTAACAGCGTCAGCGTGCGCTGGCACAGATCGACCAGCGCCTGCGGCGTCTCGGGCGCGTGCTGGCGGATGTCCGGGATCTCGCCCCGCGTCCGCCGGCGGACGATCTCGTCCTCGGGGGCGCCCAGGGTGATTCGTTGACCGGTCAGGGTTTCCCAAAGGATCACCCCGAAGGCGAACAGATCGGCGCGATGATCGGCGGGGCGTCCGGAAAGTTGTTCCGGCGCCATGTAAGCGATCTTGCCTTCGATGACGCCTGGTCGAGAGTTGCGGCCCAGGCCTTCCGCCTTCGCGATTCCGAAGTCGACCAGGGCGACCCGCCCGTCGTAGCAGACGAAGACATTCTGCGGGCTGACGTCGCGATGAACCAGACGCAGACCGCGACCGTCGAAATCGGCCAGGGTGTGGACGTAATCCAGACCCGCCAATAAATTTCGCAAAACGTGCAGCCGGTAAGACAGCGGCATCTGCAGCGCGCCCAGGCGGCGATAGATCTTGCTGAGCGGCTGGCCGTCCAGATACTCCATGACGATGAAGGGGCCGTCGGTCGACAGGCCCACCTCGAAAGTGGAGATGACGTTCGGGTGATTGAGGCGCGACGCGATCCGCGCTTCGGCCAGGAACCGCGTGTTGAAGTCAGTGTCGCGGGACAGGATCGACAGCGGACGTTTCAGAACCAGCAGCTTGCGCACCTGCGCCGGTCCTGCCAGCACGGCCAGCAGCACTTCGGCCATCCCACCGCGGCCGATGCGCGCGATGGGGCGGTACTTGTCGCCTTGGTGCGCCGCTGGATCCAGCGGCTGCTCATCCGACTGCATGTCCGTGATCATGCTCCCTCGACGCACCAGACCGGGTCAAGGCCCGCGCGCGTCATTTATGGGTCTGGGGCCAGGGTCATGTAGGAGAAGCTGGATGGTCGGACCAGTGCGCTGACCGTCCCTATATAGAGGTTGTCCACCACCCGCGTCCCCATGACGCTGCGCACGCCCTTGGGGACGTTGATGAAGCCACCCAGACCGCTTGCGTCGGTCCCGTTGATGATCGTGGTGGGAAGACCGTTGATGACGAAGAAGGCCTTGGTCGTCGGGTCCGGTAAATCCAGCATGCCGGCGATGCCGGCGGCCGGCACCCGGTTGCAGTCCGCCGCGCGGTAGATGAGCGCCCCCAGCGCGGGATTCATGGCGGCACTTCCTGTCTGCTGCACCAGCGCCGGCAGGTCGGAGATCGAGAGCAGTGCGGTCAACTGATAAACATAATCGTCGACGATGGGCGGGCTGATGAAGATCAGCGTCGGGACATAGACGGGGGGACTGACGGCGGGGTTGACCTCGATGTAGCCATCGAAGCCAGTGCCGCCCGTCGTGATCGTGAAGCTGGCATGGCCGGCGGCGTCCGGATGAATGGCATCGCCGATGGGCATGGCGCAGGTCACGTCCAGTTTGTGGCAGGCCCGCAAGACCACGGCGTCGCTGACCGACACCTCGGGATGGATCAGGTCACCAACCCTGACGGTCAACTGGACCTGCGGCTTGACGGCGCCTTGCGGTTTGGGGTTGCCGATGCATTCCCACCCGGTCGGCACCGGGATTTCTGGGGCGGCGTCCACCGGCGGCGGCAACACGCACAGGTTGTCCACGCAGGTGCTGCCGGCGAAGACACCGCCACGCGCGATGCAATCGTCGTCGACTGTGCACTGTTGCGCGCCGGTGTTCACCAGCCACGAACATCCCGACGGCGCCGCCAAGCCGATCAGCGCGCAGCAAATTCGCAGTGTCGTTCGTGGGACCAGGCTAGTTTTCCAAGTTAATCCGGACATAGAGACTGCATCCTTCAATACTGCATTCAGACGACCCCGCAAAACTTTTACCGCGCGGTCACTGGCAAAAACACGAATCGCAGTCAAGAACCACACGAGCAAGCCCACGCTACCCTGTCAGTGTAAATCAGTCGACAGTTTCGGCGTTCCCTCCGTGCTGTTCGCCTGACACAACGACCAGACAGGGCGTCAAGCTCTGGGAATTTGATAGCGAAGAAAGTGTGGGGATCCATACTTCTGGGTGTTTCGGTATCTTGCTAGCGTTTGTCGTCCTCCCCCAGCGCGATTGTCGGAGCGCCTTGCCTTGGGGCAATCTGGGGCCGTGAAGCTGATCTTTCGACCTTCCGCAGGCGAACCGCGGCCGGCGACTTTCAACAGGCGGGCGGCGCGGCTGTCGGCACCCCTGCTGGTGGTGATCGCTCTGGGCGGTTGCGGACAAAAGTCCGGAGAGAAGGGCCCGCAAGATCGCGGCGCCGCCATCAGCAAGGCGTTGCAACAAGCGCGGCAGGCGGTCGCTGACGGCGCGCAGGCGGCGGAGTGCGCGCTGACCGCCGGTGCAAAATTACCGGCGACCAAAGGTCGATTGATGCTGATCCTCGACGCCGCCGAAGGCGCCACCGGCGCCGCGGATCGGGTCATGGGCGCGGTGGCGCGCCTGGACGGCGAGTGCCGCGCGCGCTGGGACGCCAGCTGCGACTATCTGGCCGCCAACGTGGAGATTCAATCGGGCGTGGCAAGAGATCGCGTCGGCCTGGCCTGCGATTCGGCGTCGGCCCCGGCGCCGGCTCCGGCCGCCGCTCCCGCTCCCGCTCCCGCCAAGTAAACGGTTGATCGGGGGAAGGGCGGCCTTACCATGGGGCGCGTGCGCCTTCCTTTTGATCCGCCGCTTCTCCCGATGCTGTCGCAACGGGTCGACGAATTGCCGGCCCAGGGCGGCTGGATCTTCGAGCCCAAGTGGGACGGATTTCGCGCGCTGATCTTTCGCGACGGTGACGATGTCTTCATCCAGAGCCGCGACGGAAAACCGCTGGGACGCTATTTCCCCGAGCTCACCGATCCGCTGCGCGCGCAGTTGCCGGCGCGCTGTGTGCTGGACGGCGAGATCGTGATCGCTCGGGGTGGCGTGCTGGATTTCGAGGCGCTGCAATTGCGGTTGCACCGGCGGCGTCACGCACGAAGAGGCTGGCCGGGGAGGTACCGGCGTCGGTGGTGTTCTTCGATCTGCTGGCCGAGGGTGATCGCGATCTGCGACCGGTTCCCTTTCGAGAACGGCGCGCCGCCCTGGAGGAGATGCTGGCGCGCGCGACGCCGCCACTGCACCTGACGCCGGCCACGCGCGAGCGGGCCACGGCGACCGATTGGTTTCAACGCTTCGAGGGCGCGGGTCTGGACGGGGTGATGGCCAAGCCGGCGGAGGGTCTGTATGAATCGGACAAACGGGTGATGCTGAAGGTGAAGCACGAGCGTGACTGCGACTGCGTCGTCGCCGGCTTTCGCTGGCACAAGGGCAGCGACGACACCGCCGTCGGGTCGCTGCTCCTGGGCCTTTATGATGATGCCGGGCACCTGGAGCACGTCGGGGTCTGCGCCAGCTTCACCGCGGCCAAGCGCCGCGAGCTGGTGACATTCCTGACCCCTTATCGGCAGGACGCCCTGATCGATCACCCCTGGCAGGAATGGGCCCAGCACCAGGCCGCCGCGGAGGCCGGCGCCAGCGCGGGCGCCGGCGGTCGTCGCCCGGGGATGGGCAGCCGCTGGAGTCAGGGCAAAGATCTCTCCTGGCAACCGCTGCGTCCCGAGCTGGTGGTGCAGGTCGCCTACGATCACATGCAAGGCGCTCGGTTCCGTCACACGGCGCAGTTTCGCCGCTGGCGCAGCGACAAGGCGCCGCGCGATTGCACCTTCGCCCAGCTGGAGGTGGTGCCACCGCACGAGCTGGCGGCGATCTTTGCCGGCGCGCGGTCGGCGCCCACGCCGACGCCCTGACGTTTTGTCAGGCCATTTTGCCGTCGTCGTTGCGGCCGTCGTCGTTGCGGCCGCCGTCGTTGCGGCCGCCGTCGTTTCCGCCGCCGTCGTTGTTGCCGCCACTGCCGCTCTTGGCCGCCTTCCATTTGGCGCGCCACGCGCGCGTGGGATCGTCGTCGGGATCAGGCGCTTCGCCAGAAGGACGCAAGGCCTCGGGCACGTGGCGCAGGTTCACGCGAATCCGGGTCCAGGTCGACGAGCGGCCGCGCATGGCATCGACCAGCACGTCGTCGACGGCCAGCAGCGCGGCCACATCGGGGTGGCGTGCTTTCCAGCGTTCGAGGCCGGCCAGCGCCGCTTCTTTGTCCGGCGAGTTGGCGACCGTGACCAGCGGCATCGTCGAGCGGCGGCTTCCTCGCGGGGCGAGGGACGCTGATGTTTCCGCCGACGACGCCTCCGCCGCGTCTGGCCTGGCGCGAGTGGCCCGCCTGGCACGCGAGGGCGCCACGCGCGGCGCCTCGCCCTCCATCTTGCGAAAGTGTGGCGGCCAGGGAGCATCGCCCAGCCCCGCGGCCTCATCGCGCGCGGCCAGCGCCAGCAAGGGCTCCAGCGAGCCGGCGGCGTCGTCCATGCCTGCGTGCGGATCGCCGATGGTGGCCAGTCGGTTCGGCATGGTCTGCACCGTGAAATCGGCGGGCTCGCAGGCCGCCACCTCGTCCCAGCGCAGGGGCGCCGAGACGCGCGCGTCGGGCAGCGGTCGCACGGAATACGCCGAGCAGGTGGTGCGATCCTTGGCGTTCTGGTTGTAGTCGAGGAAGACGCCGCGGCGTTCTTCCTTCCACCACTTCGACGTGGCCAGCGCCGGCGCCCGCCGTTCGATCTCGCGCGAGAAGGCCAGCGCCGCGCGCCGCACCTCGCTGAACGACCAGCGCGGATGAAGGCGCGCGTTGACGTGCATGCCGCGTGACCCGCTGGTCTTGGGCCAGCCCTGCAATCCCAGCTCTTGCATCAACGCGTTCACCTCCAGCGCGACCCGGCGCACGTCATCCCAGGCGACGCCAGGACCGGGATCGAGATCGATGCGCAGTTCGTCCGGGTGCTCGAGATCAGCGGCACGAACAGGGTGGGGGTGCAGCTCGATACAGCCCAGATTCACGATCCAGGCGAGACCCGCTGCGTCGTCGACGACCACCTCTTGCGCAGTGCGCCCCGACGGAAAAGAGAGCGTCGCGGTGCGCAACCAAGAAGGACGCTTGTCCGGCGCACGTTTCTGGTAAAATGGGGGTGCATCGGCCCCCTCGACGAAACGTTTGAGCACGATGGGCCGATCGCGGATGCCGCCTAGCGCTCCCGTCGCTACCGAAAGGTAATAATGGACCAATTGCAGTTTGGTCAGTTTGACGTCGCGCGTGAAGTAAACCTTTTCCGGATGAGTGATGCGAACCTCGCGTCCCTCGATGACCAGCACCGTGGCCGCTTCTTCGTCGGTCTTGCCCACGGTCGGAAGGCTACACCATCACCTGCCCGCGGTTGCGGTTGGCTTCTGGTGGCGGCGACCTTCGCGTGTGCGGGACTGGCCTGCAGCAGCGCGGAGCGTTTCGACGGCCACTTGTCGCTGTCGCGCGCCGACTCTGGCAGCGAGACCAGCGACGATAACAGCGGGACGGGCGGGCAGGGCGATCCGATCGGCGGCAGCGGTTGCGACATCGTCCCGCCCGATCCGGGAACGGGCGGCGCCGGCAGCGGCGGCTCCGGCGGCATGCTCGGCACGGGCGGCGCTGGCTCTGGCGGCGCCGTGGGCAGCGGCGGCGCGATCGGGACGGGCGGGTCGGGAGGACGCGCTCCCGACGGCGGCACCGCGGGCAGCGGCGGCGCCAGCGGAACTGGCGGCGCGAACGGAACCGGCGGCGCCAGCGGCACGGGCGGCACTCCGGCGATTGACGGGTGCAATCGAAGCACCTGGGCCATCAAGCCGAGCACGCTGTGCGACACCGCCGCTTGCACGAATATTCCGGCGGGCTCGAAGGATCCGCCCTTTGCGATCGACGGCGACCTCGCCACCCGGTACACGTCGGGCCGACCGCAGGGCAGTGCGGGCGCCGAAACCGTGGTGCTGACGTTCCCTCACAGCGTGACGCTGACCGGTATCCATCTGGTGACCACCAGCGCGGGCGATGGGCCCGCCAACTACAAGGTCGAGTTCGCCACCACGGGAACCAACTTCATCGACTTCGCGCCGGCCGCGGCGGCAGCAGGGGCGGATGATCTGACCGTCAAATTTCCGGCCGCCACCGCGATGAAGGCCTTTCGGATCACCCAGACAGGATCGAAGGCCGTCTCCTGGTGGTCGATTCACGAGCTGACACTGACTGGCTGCACGAACTGACGAAGGCCTTCGCGGTCGTCCGCTTTTCTGCCTGATGGCGGAGACCCTGGGCGTCTGAAAGTCCATGGCGGTCTTCCCCCTCCGTCGGCGTGCGCACCGATCCGCGGACTTGCAATGGATTGTCCTGCTGGCGTCCCTGGGGACGCTGCTGGCTGATGGCTGCGCCAGCGGCAGCGCGCCGGCGGCCGGCGGCGGCGCCGGTGGTGGTGATGCCGGCACGTCAGCGGGATCGGGCGGCGCCGGCGGGGCAAACGGCTCCGGCGGTTCGGGTGGCGTTGCGAGCGTCGACGCCAGCATTCCAGGTGATGCTCTGGAGACCGCAGCGCCGCCGTCGGATGCGGCAAGACGCGACAAGGTGCTGATCTACGGCGTGACCAGCCCGGGCGCGTATCGCCACGCATCGATCCCGGCGGCGGCCAGCGCGATTGCCCGGGCCGCGGCGGCGGCCGGATTGACCACCGAGATGGTCGGCGTCTCGGATGCCACGAACGTCGTCGATCGAACCAAGTTCACGGCAGCTGCCCTGGCCGAATACGGCGCGGTCGTCTTGCTG